>JAYRTA010000090.1:0-6929 GCA_041919875.1 Arenimonas sp. | reverse complement strand
GTAGCCGACAAAGTGCAACTACTTTGCCATGCCCGAACAGTGGGTGCTGGACGGCGAGCCCACGCGTGACAAGGCCCAGACCGGGAACTTCGAGCGATTCTATCTCGGTTGCATCAAGGCCAGCTTTCATCGCGTCCTGCCAATTTTGGGGTTTGAAGCCTAACTACTAGTAGTGGTTCATCCGCGAGCATAGTCCGGTTTCCGCCCACCCGCCAACTCCTGCCGAGGCGGAAATCTCACCCGCAATCAATGCTTTGTCCGAATGCGCCTCGGTCTACGCGTGTCCAGTCTTTGCGGATATGGACAGCAAACGCCGGGATAGCACGAATTCGGCCGCAGATGACGGTGTAGCACGGAGGCTTGCGTCACCCGCGAAGCCGGGCTTGTTGGCGGTGGTTCGCGACACGATGCGGACGCGTCGCTACAGCTTGCGTACGGAGACGGCTTACGTGGGCTGGATACGACGGTTTATCCAGGTGCATCGTGGTCGGCATCCGCGGGATCTGGGCGGGCCCGAGGTCGAGGCTTTCCTCACCCGGCTGGCCGTGCAGGGCAATGTGGCGGCCAGCACGCAGAACCAGGCGCTGTCGGCCCTGCTCTTCCTTTATCGCGAAGTGCTCAAGCTCGACCTGCCGTGGATGGACTCGGTGGTGCGGGCCAAGCGGCCGTCGCGGCTGCCGTCGGTGCTGTCGCAGGCCGAGGTGCGGGCGCTGCTGGAGCTGATGCAGGGCCGGCCGCGGCTGCTGGCGGCCCTGCTCTACGGCACCGGGATGCGATTGATGGAGGGCTTGCGCCTGAGGGTGAAGGACGTGGACTTCGATCGCTGCGAGATCGTCGTGCGCGACGGCAAGGGCGGCAAGGACCGGCGCACGATGCTGCCGGATTCGCTCGCCACGCCGCTGCGCGAGGCCATCGCGCGTTCGCTGCGCCTGCACGCCACCGACCTGGCCGCGGGCCACGGCCGGGTCTGGCTGCCGTACGCGCTGGCCCGCAAGTATCCGAACGCGGCCACCGCGCCGGCCTGGCAGTACGTCTTTCCCGCCGACGCACGCTCCGTGGACCCCTTGGACGGCACCGAGCGCCGCCACCACGTCGGCGACGAAGCCCTGTCGCGCCACCTCAAGCAGGCGGCGGCGCGCCTGGGCCTGGGCAAGCCGGTGAGTGCGCACACGCTGCGCCACAGTTTCGCCACGCACCTGCTCGAGGCCGGCTACGACATCCGCACGGTGCAGGCCCTGCTCGGCCACAAGGACGTGGCGACCACCCAGATCTACACCCATGTGCTCGGCCGCGGCGCCAGCGCGGTGCGCAGTCCGCTCGACGCGAAACCCTAGCCTGGCCTCAGGGCCGCCCGCGCTCGAGCACTTCCACCAGCACCCAGCGCAGGCTGCTGGCATCGGCCGCGGGCTGTGCCACGGGCAGCTCCTTCACGCGCAGCACGGCTTCCACGCCCGGCTGGAAGGCGAAACCTTCGATCTCGCCGTAGTGCAGCTGCCAGGGCGCACCGGGCGAGGTGCGCACCTGCAGGCACAGCATCGGCGCCACGCCGGTGCAGGGCGCGCGCTGGCCGGCCACGTGCACGATCAGTTCGCGGCCTTCCGCCGGAGGCACCTCGCGGGCGTCGAAGCGCCATTGGCCGCCGTCGGCGTCCACCAGCTCCAGGAAGGGGCCGCTGCGCTCGACCTGCAGCGGGCGGCGGAGCGCGGCCAGCAGGGCCTGTTCGCGCTGCATCAGTTCGGACGGGCAGCCGCGCTTGGTGCTGGCGATCGCGCCGGTGTCGCCGCCCAGCTGCAGTTGTTCGCCGGTCCAGCGCCATTCGCCGCCGTGGCGGTTGCAGGGGCCGTTGATGCTGAAGCGATCGGCCTCGAAGCGCAGCACCACCGCGCCGGCGCCACTGGCGGGCAGGGGTTGGGAGGCGGCCTGGCCGGGCTGGCCGACCAGGCGCCAGTCGGTGTCCTGGATCGCGGGGCGTTCGTACACGGTGCGCGGCTCCGGTGGCGAGGCACAGGCCGCCAGGCCGAGGGCCAGGGCGGCGGCGAGGGAGAGGCGGGGATTCATGGCGGGGCTCCTGCGGTTCGCGGGCAGTCTAGCGCCCTGCGGCGCGGGCCGTGTTCAGCGCCGCCGCACCGGGATCCGGTCGGCCGGGAAGCTCGCCAGGTCGGCCCCGCCGTCGCGCCGCGGCGCACCGGGGGCCGGGCCCCAGGCCTGGGCGGTGATCACTTCCCAGGTGCTGGGCAGCCGGCCGTCGCGGCGCAGGGTGTCATAAGCCTGGGTGACGCGCTGCAGCCGGCGAGGGCCGGCGAGGCCGCGCGGGCGTGCGCGACGGGCGTCGCCGGCGCCGATCGCGCGCAGTTCCTGCATCAGCGCGCGCAGGTCGGGATAGGTCAGCGTGAAGTGGTCGCGGTCCAGCACCGGGTCGCGGAAGCCCGCGGCCATCAGCGCATCGCCCACCTGCTGGATCGCGGCGAACGGCGACAGCGGCGGCTCGGCCACGCCGGCACCCAGGTAGGCCTGGCGCAGTTCCGCCAGCGTATCCGGGCCGAAGGTGGTGAACAGCAGCAGCCCGTCCGGGCGCAGCACGCGGCGGAACTCCGACAGCACCGCCGGCAGGTCTTCCACCCACTGCAGGCAGAGGCTGGAGAAGATCACGTCGGCGCACTGGTCGGCGAAAGGCAGGCGCGCCACGTCGGCGCACACGCGTTTCACCGGGCGCCAGAAGCGCGTCTGCCGCGGCACTTCGCGCAGCATGGGCAGCGCGGCGTCCACGGCGATCACTTCGGCCTTGGGCCAACGCTTTTTCATCGCGCCGGCGGCGCGGCCGGGGCCGCAACCCAGGTCGAGGATGCGCGCGGGGCGGCGGTCGTCGAGGTAGTCGAGCTGTTCCAGCAGGCGCGCCTCCACCTCGCGCTGCAGGGCCGCCACTTCGGCGTAGCGGGGCGCGGCGCGGCCGAAGCTGCGGCGCAGGCGCTGGCGGTCGAAGCCGGTCACGGCGGGCAGTCCACGGCGAAGGTCCGCACGGCGGCGGCTACGTCGCCGGCATGCGTGAGGAAGGGCGCGTGGCCGCCGCTGTCGATCTGGTGGAAGCGTCCGCCCGGCGCCAGTGCGGCCGCGGCCTGCATCGCGCCCGGAGGTACCAGGCGGTCGCGGCGTCCGGCGATCCACAGGCTGGGCATCGCCAGCGTGGGCAGGGTCGAACGCAGGTCGTCGTTCTCCAGGATCTGCAGGCCGTCGCACAGTGCCGTCGCCGGCGGGCGGCCACGCGCGAACACCTGGTCGCGCAGCAGGCGGATCTCCTCGCGCACGCGGTCCGAGCCTTGCGCCTCCAGCATCAGGAAGCGGTCCACCGTCGCCGCATAGTCGCGGCCCAGCTCGCGCGCGAAGCCGCGGAACACGTCCGCGTCCATGCCGTGCGGCCAGTCGTCTCCCCGCACGAAGCGCGGGTTCGCCGCCACCGCCACCAGGCCGCGCACGCGCGCCGCTTGCATCGCCGCCACCTGCATCGCCACCAGGCCGCCCAGGGACCAGCCCAGCCACAGCGCGCGTTGCGGCGCCTCGGCCAGCACCGCTTCCGCGGCCGAGGCCAGGGTGAGCGGCCCGGGCGCGCCGGCGTTGTGGCCGTGGCCGGGCAGGTCCACCAGGTGCAGTTCGAACGCATCGCGCAGCGCCTGCACCAGCGGCGCGAACAGGCCCGAGTGCATGGCCCAGCCGTGCAGCAGCACCAGGGCCGGGCCCTGGCCCACGCGTTCAACCCGCAGGGTCATGCCGAGACCGGAGCGGCCGGCGGATGCACGGCGTCGGCCAGCGCCGCCAGCAGGCCGTCCACGTCGGCCTCGCCGTGGTCCACCGAGAACGTGATGCGCAGCCGCGCCTGGCCCTCGGGCACGGTGGGCGGGCGGATGGCGGTGACCAGGTAGCCGCGCTCCTCGAGCGTGCGTGCGGCGGCCAGCGCGCGCGCGTTGTCGCCCAGCACCACCGGCTGGATCGGGGTGAAGGACTCGCGCAGCGGCAGCTTCAGCGTCGCCGCGCCGCGGCGGAAGCGCGCCACCAGCGAGGCCAGCTTGGCGCGCCGCCAGGGCTCGCCGCGGATCAGGCGCAGCGCGGCGCGCATCGCCGCCGCCATCGCCGGCGCCGGCGCGGTGGAGTACAGGTAGGGCCGCGCGGTTTCCGCCACGTGGCCCACCAGCGCGGCCGGGCCCAGCAGCATCGCGCCCTGGCCGCCGAAGGCCTTGCCCAGCGGCAGCAGCAGCAGCGGTACTTCGCGCGGGCCCAGGCCGGCCACGGCCAGGCTGCCGCGGCCCTCGGGGCCGAGCACGCCGATGCCGTGCGCGTCGTCCACGTACAGCGTCGCGCCCTGCGCGCGCGCCACCAGCGCGAGGTCGGCCAGCGGCGCGGCATCGCCGTCCATGCTGAACACGCCATCGGTGGCGAGGAGAGCGGCGCCGTCGCGACGGGCCATCAGCTGGCGCATCGCCGCCTCCACGTCGCCATGCGGGTAACGCGCCAGCTCGCAGCCGGCCAGGCGTGCGCCGTCGATCAGGCAGGCGTGGTTGAGCTTGTCCTGTACGCACACGTCGCCTTCGCCCAGCAGCGACTGCAGCACCGCCAGGTTGGCCTGGTAGCCGCTGCCGAACAACAGGCCGCGTTCGTAGCCCAGCCACTGCGCGGCCTCGCGTTCGAAGGCGGCGTGTTCGGCGTGGTGGCCGCTGACGCCGGCCGAGCCGGTGCTGCCCACGCCGTGCCAGGCCGCGGCCTCCTGCAGGGCCGAGACCACGTCCAGGTGCTGGCTCAGGCCCAGGTAATCGTTGCCGCAGAAGCTCACCAGCTGGCGGCCATCCACCAGCACGCGGGCGCCTTCGCGCGCCTCGACCTCGCGGCGGTGGCGCAGGGCCTCGCGCGCGGCGCGTTCGGCGCGTTGCGCCAGCACCCGGTCGACCAGGCGGAGGCGCGCCATGCTCAGGCCGCGCAGGCGGGCGAAGCCGGCGTCGCGATCTCCGCGTGCACCGTGTTCGATTCCTGCACCACCGGCATCGGCCGCAGGCCCAGGCGCGCGAACAGCGCCTGGTCGGCCTCGACATCCGGGTTGCCGGTGGTCAGCAGTTTCTCGCCGTAGAAGATCGAATTGGCGCCGGCGAGGAAGCACATCGCCTGCAGTTCTTCGCTCATCTCGGCGCGGCCGGCGCTCAGGCGCACCATCGAGGCCGGCATCATGATCCGGGCCACCGCAATCGTGCGCACGAATTCGAAGGGATCGAGCAGGGCGGTGCCGGCCAGCGGCGTGCCTTCCACCTGCACCAGGCGGTTGATCGGCACCGAATCCGGATGCGCCGGCAGGTTGGCCAGGGCCTCCAGCAGGCCGGCGCGCTGCGCGCGCGTCTCGCCCAGGCCGACGATGCCGCCGCAGCAGGTCTTCATGCCCACGTCGCGTACGTGTCCGAGCGTGTCCAGGCGGTCCTGGTACTCGCGGGTCTTGATGATGTCGCCGTAGAACTCGGGCGCGGTGTCGAGGTTGTGGTTGTAGTAGTCCAGGCCGGCCTCGCGCAGTGACTTCGCCTGCGGCGCGCTGAGCATGCCCAGCGTGGCGCAGGTCTCCAGGCCCAGCGCCTTCACCTCGCGGATCATCTCGGCCACCTTCGGGATGTCGCGGTCCTTCGGGCTGCGCCAGGCGGCGCCCATGCAGAAGCGCGAGGCGCCGGCGGCCTTGGCGGCGCGGGCCTTCTCCAGCACCGCCTCGGTGCTCATCAGCTTGGTGGCGTCCACGCCGGTGTTGTAGCGGGCGGCCTGGGGGCAGTAGGCGCAGTCCTCGGGGCAGCCGCCGGTCTTCACCGACAGCAGGGTGCTGACCTGCACCTCCGAAGGGTCGAAGCGCTCGCGGTGCACGCCGGCGGCGCGGTAGAGCAGCTCCGGGAAGGGCAGGTCGAACAGGGCGAGGACCTCGTCGCGCGACCAGTCGTGGCGGATGACAGCAGGCATGGCGAAGTCCTGACGGTGCCCGGGAAACAGAGGCGGCAGTCTGGTGAGCATGTCCGAGGCTGTCAACCAAACCGGGGCGATGCGGGTTGACGCGCTGCAGCGTGCGGCGGAGCGTGGCGCGGGTCCCGAGGGTCGCCCTCCGGGGGCGACCGACCCGGCGGCGGCGCGGCGCGACGGGCGGTGGCGCTTCGACTGGCGCGACGGGCTGGATCGCCTCGGCCGCCTGCTGCTGCCACCGCGCTGCCTGCTCTGCCAGGCACCGGGCGCCGGCGGCCACGACCTCTGCGCCGCCTGCACGGCGGCCCTGCCCCGCTGCCCGCCGGCCTGCCCGCGCTGCGCCCTGCCCCAGCCGCAGGGCGAAGCCTGCGGCGCCTGCCTGCGCGACCCCCCGCCCCAGCAGGCCACCCTGGCGGCGTATCTATATGTATGGCCCGTGGACCAGCTGCTGCCCCGGCTCAAGTTCCATGACGACCTGGCGGCCGGCCGCCTGCTGGCCGACCTGGCCCGGCCGATCTTCGCCGCCGCGGCCCGCCCCGCCGCCCTGGTGCCCCTGCCCCTGCACCCACGCCGCCTTCGCCAGCGCGGCTACGACCAGGCATTGGAACTGGCGCGCCCCCTGGCCCGCGCGCTCGGCCTGCCCTTGTGCACCGACGCCCTGCGCCGCGTGCGCGCCACGGCCGCCCAGTCCGAACTCGATGCCGCCGCCCGCCGCCGCAACGTGCGCGGCGCCTTCGCCCGGATTCCGGGTGCCCGCCTGCCCGCGCACGTGGCCCTGTTCGACGACGTGATGACCACCGGCGCCACCCTGCGCGAGGCCGCCGCCGTGCTGCGCCGCGCCGGCGTGGCCCGCGTGGACCTGTGGGTGATGGCGCGCGCGCCGCCGCCCGGCACCCGCGACCGGCCGGGCTGAGGCACGAATGCGGCCGACCTGCGGCGTGCGATCCGGGGCCGTCCGGGGC
>JAYRTA010000089.1:4101-6983 GCA_041919875.1 Arenimonas sp. | reverse complement strand
AGTAGGTGCGCCCCCGCCCCGAGCCCCCGCGCCCCGTGAAGTCCCCGGTCCCCAGCTTCGTTTCCGGCGGATTCCGGTGGCTCGCGCTCCTGCTGTTCCTGCTGGCTGCCCCGGCCGGTGCCGCCGATGGCGTGCTGGTGCTGGGCCGGATCAGCGACGACCCGCGCCGGCACTACGAACAGCTCCAGCCCCTGCTCGATTACGTCGTGCCGCGCATGCGCACGGTCGGCATCCGCGAGGGCCGCATCCTGATGGCCAGCGACCCGCAGCAGATGACCAGCTACCTGCGTCGCGGCAAGGTCGACTGGGTCACCGAAACCCCGGGCACCGGCCTGCTGCTGGCCGACCGCGCCGGCGCCCGCCCCCTGCTGCTGACCGAACGCGCCGGTTCGCGCGAGTACCGCAGCGTCTTCTTCGTTCGCCGCGACAGCGGCATCACCGACCTGCCGCAGCTGCTGGGCAAGACCATCGCCTTCCAGTCGCCGTCCTCGACCAGCGCCTACCTGGTGCCGGCGATGGTGCTGCGCGAGCGCGGCCTGCCCCTGAGCCTGATGGTCTCCCCGCTCGAGGAGCGCGACGCCGGCAGCCTGGGCTACGTCTTCGCCAATACCGACGCCAACCTGGCCGCCTGGGTGCACAAGCGCCTGGTGGACGCCGGCAGCTTCAGCGACCAGGACTGGAACTCCCTGCAGCGCGTGTCCGAGGCCTTCCGGCGTGACCTGGTGGTGATCCACACCACGCCGCCGGTGCCGCGCGCGATGGAGCTGGTGGGCGCCAACACCGACCCGGCCGTCGCCGCCCGGCTCAAGGAGGTGCTGCTCGGCGCCAGCCAGGACCCGCAGGCGCGCGACGCCCTCCGGCAGTTCTTCCGCACCACCGGCTTCTACGAGATCGACGAGCAGACCCGCGCCAGCCTCGACGCCCTGCGCCGCGGCGCCCGCGACGTGCGCGAGGCCCTGGAATGAAGCTGCCGTTCCGCCTGGGCCTGCGTGGCGAAACCCTGCTGCTGCTTTCCGGCGTGCTGCTGGTGATCGTCAGCCTGTTCGCCGCCCTGTGGTGGCAGGGCAAGCGCGGCAACGAGGACGCCCGCGACCTGAGCGCGCGCGCGGTGCGCGAGCTGGCCCGCGAGGCCCTGCTCACCCGCGGCCAGACCCTGGCCAGCCAGCTGGCCGACGCCGCCACCAATCCGCTGTACTACCTCGACCTGGCCAAGCTCGGCGAACTGGCCCGCGCCACCCTGCGCCAGCCCGACGTGGTGTACGTGATCGTGCACGACGCCCAGGGCCAGGTGGTGCACGACGGCTCGGGCGACATCCCGGCCTTCGGCCAGCCGATGACCGACCCGATGGCCTTCGAGGCGCTCAACACCCAGGGCGTGCACGGCCAGTGGAGCGAGAAACTGCTGGATGTCTCGGCGCCGATCCGCATCGGCGGCCAGCGCATCGGCGGCGTGCGCGTGGGCCTGTCACGCGAGAACGCCAACCGCCGCGAAGCCGAGGTGCTGGTGCCCCTGTCCGAGCGCCTCAACGCCGCCGGCGCCGCCCACCTGGCCTGGCTGCTGGCCCTGCTGGGCGCCCTGGTGCTGATTTCGGTGGCCGGCATGGTGCTGCTGCAGCGTCGCATCGTGCAGCCCATCCGCGCGCTGGCCGAGGCCGCCGCGCGCATCGAGGAAGGCCGCTACGCCGAGGTGGACGTGCGCTCCGAGCGCCAGGACGAGATCGGCGAACTGGTGCGCGCCTTCGCCCGCATGAGCGATTCGGTGGCCCGCCACGACCGCGACATCCGGCGCATGGCCTACACCGACTCGCTTACCGGCCTGAGCAACCGCCTGGCCTTCCGCGAAGCCCTCGACGAGCGCCTGATGACCCTGCAGGCCAGCAGCGGCGAGCTGGCCCTGCTGTTCGTGGACCTGGACGATTTCAAGCGCGTCAACGACACCCTCGGCCACGAGGCCGGTGACGAAGTGCTGAGCCAGCTCTCGGTGCGCATCCGCCTGGCGGTCGAACGCCTGGGCGGCCCCGGCGCCGAGATCGCCCGCTTCGGCGGCGACGAGTTCATCGTGCTGTTCATGGCCGACGATATCCGCGCCGCCTCGGGCCGGCTGGCCGAAGCCCTGATCGACGAAGTGCAGCGTCCGTTCGTGCTGCAGGGCCGGCAGGTGTTCCTGGGCGCCTCGGTCGGCATCACCCTGTTTCCCTTCGACGCCGCCAGCGCCGGCTCGCTGCTCAAGAACGCCGACATCGCGATGTACCAGGCCAAGGTCGCCGGCAAGGGCTGCTACCGCTTCTACAGCAAGGCGATGGACCAGGCGGTCGAGCGCCGCGTGCAGCTGGAGGAAGAACTGCGCGGGGCCTGGGAGCGCGGCGAGATGTCGCTGCACTACCAGCCGATCTACCGCCTGGCCGACAACCGCCTGATGGGCGCCGAGGCACTGTGCCGCTGGAACCATCCGCGGCTGGGCGTGGTGCCGCCGTCGGTGTTCATCGAAGTGGCCGAACAGAGCGGCCTGATCGAGGCCCTGGGCCGCCACGTGCTCGTGCAGGCCTGCCAGGACGCCGCCGGCTGGCGCCAGCCGGGCGAGGAGGCGCCGTTCGTGTCGGTGAACATCTCGCCGCGCCAGCTGCGCAGCGGCGACCTGCCCGACGTCGTGGCCAGCGCCCTGCGCGGCAGCGGCCTGCTGCCCCAGCAACTGCACCTGGAGCTGACCGAGACCGCGGTGCTGGGCGACGAAGCCCAGGCCAGCGCGCTGCTGTCGCGCCTGCGCGCGGCCGGCGTGAAGGTCTGGCTGGATGATTTCGGCACCGGCTTCTCGGGCCTGAGCCACCTGCGCCGGGTGCCGGTGGATGGCGTGAAGATCGACCGCAGCTTCGTCGCCGACGTGC
>JAYRTA010000089.1:0-4085 GCA_041919875.1 Arenimonas sp. | reverse complement strand
TCCCGACGACCTGGCGCTCACCTCCGCCATCATCGCCATGGCGCACTCGCTGGGCATCACGGTGGTGGCCGAGGGCATCGAGGCGGAAGGGCAGTTCGCGGTGCTGCGCGAGCGCGGCTGCGACCAGGGCCAGGGTTTCTGGCTGGGCCGGCCGATGCAGGCGCCGGACATCCTGCGTTCCTTCGGCGGCTGATCAGGCCAGCAGGGCCGCGATCCAGCTGGCGATCTGGCCGGAGAACGCGGCCACGACCACGATCTCGGCCAGGCCCAGGACCCAGGCGACCAGCATCAGGCGCCCGTCGCGTTCGATCAGGGCGATCGCGTAGGCGAGCAGGATCAGACCGAAGGGATAGTTCGTCGCCGGCAGCGGCAGCGACAGCAGCAGGCCCAGCACCACCAGCAGCAGCCCGGTGAACAGGCGCGCGGCCGCGTGGTCGATCAGGCGCTCGGTGCGCGGCCGGCTCACTTTCTCCAGCCAGCCCAGGATGCGCGCGCTGCGGCGGCGGAACCGCTCCATGCCCTCCGGCGAGAGCGGGCGGCGCGCCACGAAGCCCGGCACCCAGGGGTGCTCCATCTGCGCCAGCAGCTGCAGGCCGATCAACATCACCAGCGGGCCGCTGATGGCGCCGGCGCCGATCGGCAAAGGCACGAAGGCCGGCAACAGCGAGATCAGCAGGAACACGCCGTAGGCGCGGGCGCGGAATCGATCAAGCAGCTCGCCCAGGTCGGCCGGCGCGCCGGCGCCGCCCCGGGCCAGGGCATCGATGAGCGAACGGGTGCTGATCTCCGGCGACATGCGCGGCAGTGTTCGGGCGCGAGGCTTTACCGGCCTTGAAGGCGCCGGCTCAGACCCCGTCCGGGTCGCTGGGTTCGGGCAGCCGCGCCAGCAGCAGCTTGTCGACGCGGGCACCGTCGAGGTCCACGACCTCGATGCGCCAGCCGCCGAAGTCGAAGTGCTCGCCCGCGTGCGGGATGCGGCCGAACTGGGCCACCACCATGCCGGCGGCGGTGTGGAAATCGTGGTCGTGCTCGCCGGGCAGTTCGGCCAGGGACAGCAGTTCGCGCAGCTCCTCGCTCGACAGGCGGCCATCGACCAGGTAGGAGCCGTCGGTGCGGGTCACCACCAGGGCTTCGTCCTCGCCCTCGTCGTTGGCCTGCACGCGGCCGATCACCGCGCCCAGCAGGTCGCTCACCGACACCACGCCCTGGATGTCGCCGTACTCGTCCACGACCAGGGCCAGGGTCTGCTGCTCCTCGCGGAAGATCTCCAGCAGCTTCAGGGCCTGGGTCGATTCGGAGACGAACAGGGCCTGGCGCAGGTCGCGGAACAGGTCCAGGCCGCCGTCGGCGCGGCCGAGCAGGGCGGTGAGGGACTTGGTTTCGAGCACGCCCAGCACGTCGCTGTCGTTGCCGCGGTAGACCGGGTAGCGCGCATAGGGCGAATCGCGCATCACCGCCAGGTTCTCCTCCAGGCTGGCCGAGGCGTCGAGCCAGACGATGCGCGTGCGCGGCGTCATCAGGCCGGCCGCGCTGCGGTCGCCCAGGCGCAGCACGCGGTTGATCATGTTGCGCTCGTCGGCGTCGATCACGCCCTGCTCGTGGCTTTCGGCCACCAGCATGCGGATCTCCTCTTCGGTCACCTGCTCGTCCTTGCCGCGGTCCAGGCGCAGCAGCCGCAGGATCGCGCGGGTGCTGTGCGAGAGCAGCCAGACGAAGGGGGTGGCGATCCGGGAGACCCAGGTCATCGGCATCGCCACGCCGCTGGCGATCTTCTCCGGCGCCAGCAGGGCGATGCGCTTGGGCACCAGCTCGCCCAGGATGATCGAGAAGTAGGTGATCAGGATCACCGCGGCGGCGGTGCCGATGGTCTGGTTGATGTTGATGTTCACGCCCAGGCCGGCCAGCCAGGCGTCGAAGCGGGTGTCCAGGCCCAGCGGGGCGACCCAGGCGGCGATGCGGTTGCCGATGCTCTCGCCGCCGAAGATGCCGGTGAGGATGCCGATCGAGGTGATGCCCACCTGCACGGTCGAGAGGAAGCGCTCCGGGTGCTCGGCCAGTTCCAGGGCGGCATTGGCCCGGCGGCTGCCCTGGGCCAGCTGCCGGAGCCGGGCCTTGCGGGAGGTGACCACCGACATCTCCGACAGCGCGAAGAAGCCGTTGACCAGGATGAGCAGCAGGACGATCGCGATTTCGAGGGTCATGGGCGCCGGACAGGGCCGGCCGGGGGTCCGTGGCGGGGGTGGGGCGAGGCCGCACTATGCCATATCGCCCCCGGCGCACCCCCGACGGGGCACCCGTCCCGCTGCCGCAGGCCCCTGTTTCCGCAAGGTTTCGGGGCCGTGACGGCGGCGGGCGCGGCGGCCCCGGTGCCCGCCGGGCTGGGCCTGCGCGCGGGGCGCCGGTGTAACATACGCGTCATTTTTCGAATCCCGGGGGTCGCCCGGGCCAGCCAAGGATCCCCGATGTTTTCCCTCCAGACCATCTTCGGCAAGGGCGACAAGTTCTATGGCCTGCTCGAGGCCAGCGCCGCCGCCGCGCGCGAAAGCACCCGGGCCCTGGGCGAACTGCTGGCCACCCCGCCGGCCCAGCGTTCGCTCGAGCGCTTCAAGCTGGCCCGCCAGCGCGAGAAGGACCTGGCCGCCGAGATCAGCCGCGAGCTGGTGAACACCTTCGTCACCGCGCTCGAGCGCGAGGACATCGAGGCGCTGTCGAACGCCCTGTACAAGATCCCCAAGGTGGTCGAGAAGTTCGCCGAGCGCTACACGCTGGCGGCGGAGCGGGTCGGCGACGTGGACTTCGTGGCCCGCGCCGCCATGCTCGAGCGCGCCTGCGCGGTGCTCGAGGAGATGGTCGGCCTGCTGCGCAAGGGCATGGCCCTGGAAACCACCAAGGAACTCAACGACAAGCTGCAGGCGATCGAAGCCGAGGCCGACCGGCTGATCCTGGAGCTCTACCGGGACACCTACACGCGCGAAACCGATCCGATGCGCTACCTGATCCTCAAGGACCTGTTCGAGATCCTCGAGAAGGCGATCGACCGCTGCCGCGACGCCGGCAACGTGATCTACGGCGTCGTCCTCAAGAACGCCTGAGCCATGACCACCGCGCTGATCCTCGTGCTGGCCGTCATCATGACGGCCCTGGTGTTCGAGTACATCAACGGCTTCCACGACACGGCGAACTCGATCGCCACCGTGGTCGCGACCAAGGTGCTCACGCCCATGCAGGCGGTGTCGCTGGCCGCCATCATGAACCTGATCGGCGCCCTCTGGGGCACCGCAGTGGCCAAGACGATTTCCTCCGGCCTGATCGACGCCGAGGTGGTGCTGGTGAGCTCGCAGCTGATCATCTGCGCGCTCTCGGGCGGCATCGTCTGGAACCTGATCACCTGGTGGTTCGGCCTGCCGTCCTCGTCCAGCCACGCCCTGATCGGCGGCCTGATCGGCGCCGCGCTGTCGGCCGCCGACAACAACTTCGACGTGCTGATCTGGTCGCGCGCCGCCGAGGACTGGACCAAGAGCCAGGGCATCTTCTGGAAGGTGATCGTGCCCATGGTCAGCTCGCCCCTGGCCGGCTTCACCCTGGGCCTGCTGATGATGGGCGCGCTGATGGCGATCGTGTCGGCCATGAACGGCGCCGGCGGCTGGATCGCCCGCATCTCGCGGCCCAAGTGGATCAACGCGGTGTTCGGCAAGGCGCAGATCTTCTCGGCCGCCTACATGGGCTTCGCCCACGGCACCAACGACGCGCAGAAGACCATGGGCATCATCGCCCTGGCCCTGATCGGCGCCGAGGCGGCCGGCACGCTCGACGTGCTGCCGTCCTGGCTGGCCTTCCTGCACCCGGGCGACGGCGAGGGCATCGACACCTGGATCGTGGTCACCTGCGCCATCGTGATGGCGGCCGGCACCGCCGCCGGCGGCTGGCGCATCATCAAGACCCTGGGCCACAAGATGGTCAAGCTGCACCCGATCCACGGCTTCGCCGCGGAAACCAGCTCGGCCACCATCCTCTCGCTGGCCGCGCACTTCGGCATGCCGGTGTCCACCACGCATTCGATCTCGACGGCGATCTTGGGCGTGGGC
>JAYRTA010000088.1:0-7003 GCA_041919875.1 Arenimonas sp. | reverse complement strand
GCAGGTGCAGCTTACCGCGCTGGCGAAGGAGGCCGGCATCCAGGTCGCCTTCTTCCATGGCCGCGGCGGTTCGCTCTCGCGCGGCGGCGGCAAGACCGAGCGCGCCGTGATCGCCGCGCCGCGCGGTTCGGTGGACGGTTACCTGCGCCTGACCGAGCAGGGCGAGGTGATCCATCGCAAGTACGGCATCCGCGCCCTGGCGCTGCGCAACCTCGAACAGGCCACCGGCGCCGTGCTGCGCGCCAGCCTGCGGCCACGCCCGCCCGAGCCGCGCGAGGCCCGCTGGCGCGCGATCGCGGCCGAACTGGCCGGCATCGCCCGCGGCCACTACCGCGGCCTGGTCTACGGGACGCCCGGCTTCGTGGAGTATTTCCGCGAGGCGACGCCCATCGACGTGATCGAACGGCTGCGCATCGGCTCGCGCCCGAGCAAGCGCGGCCAGGCCGGCGGCGTGTCGTCGCTGCGGGCGATCCCTTGGGTGTTCGCCTGGTCGCAGAACCGCTGCGGGCTCACCGCCTGGCTGGGCGTGGGCTCGGCCCTGGCCGAGGGCATCGGCCGGCATGGCCACGGGGTGATGGCCGAGATGGCGCGCGACTGGCCCTTCTTCGCCACCTTCGTGGACGACGTGGAGATGGTGCTGGCCAAGTCGGACCTGGCCATCTTCGAACGCTATTCGCAGCTGGCCGGTGCGGCGCACGCGGCGTTCTTTCCGGGCATCGCGGCCGAGTTCCACCGCACGCGCGAGGTCATTCTGGCGCTCAAGGGCGCGCGCGAGCTGCTGGCCGGCGATTTCCGCCTGCGCCAGTCGATCCGCCTGCGCAATCCCTACGTCGACCCGATCAGCCTGCTGCAGGTGGACCTGCTGGCGCGCTGGCGCGCCGCGGGCCGCCCCGAGGACGGGCTCTTCCGTGCCCTGGTCGCCACCGTGAACGGCATCGCGGCGGGCGTGCAGAACACCGGCTGAGGCCGGCGCCGCTCAGCGCACGTCGTGCAGTTGCCAGTGCTTGCCGGCCAGCAGACCGAGGCGGTGCTTGAGGATGGCGGCGGGCAGGGTGGTGCGGGCCACCAGGCGCACGGCCAGCTGGGTGTCCTCGCCGCGCACGCTCGCCGCGGGATCCACGGCGCCCAGGCCGGCGTCGACCTCGTCGGGCTCGGCCTGCATCGCCTTCCAGCGCTCGAACAGCGCGGGCGAGCGCAGCGCTTCCTCGAGTTCCCGGGCGAGCGCCGGGCCACCGCTGGATCGGAACGAGAGCGAAGGCTCGGCCCCGCGCGCCAGCGAGGCATCGGGCAACTGCAGGTGGTATTCGGGCATGGCGGGCCTCGTCTTCAGTGCGAAATGGGGTCAGACGACATTAACGTTTCAAACGCCCGTTCTGCGCCAGAGACAAAGAATTGAAAAATTGGGGTCAGACGGTATTAACGTTTCAAACGCTCATTGCATCCGACACCCTCTCGCTCAGCCACCCGGCCGGCCCGGTGCAAGTACGGCTGGCGTCGAACAGGCGCTTGAAACGTTAATACCGTCTGACCCCATTTTCAGACCCCATTTTCAGACGCCATTTTCAGTGGGCGTGGGGGGCGGACTTGGGGCAGTGGCAGGGCGCGGTGGGGCCGAACTCGACGCCGTACTGCACGCCGGTGCCGTGGCGCTGCCAGTAGAAGGTCGGCGCCGGGCGCTGCAGGCCGCCGATCTCCGCCAGGTCCGCGGCCTGGAACAGCCGGCCGTTGACCATCACCAGCGCGGTGTCGTCGGAGGCGCGGATGTCGTCGAGCGGGTTGCCGTCCACCACCATCAGGTCGGCGCGCTTGCCCGGCTCCAGCGAACCCAGCTCCTTCGACAATCCCAGGTAATCGGCGCCATCGATGGTCGCCGCGCGCAGCGCCTCCCAGGGGCTGAAGCCGCCCTGCACCAGCGACCAGATCTCCCAGTGCGGCGCCTTGCCCTGCATCTGGCCGTGGCCGCCCACCTGGATGCGGATGCCGGCATCGCGCAGGCGCTTGGCCGCCTTGGCCACTTCCACGTGGTAGTAGTCCCACTCCGGGCCGGATTCGCGCCGGATGGTGCGCGCGTCCAGCGAGTTGCGCGGGAAGAAGCGGTTCAGGCGCGGCTCCTGCCACAGGTCTTCGCGCGAGTACCAGTAGTACTCGCCGTTGAGGCCGCCGTAGTTCACCACCAGGGTCGGCGTATTGCGCACGTCGGTCTGGCGCCACAGCTCCACCACGTCCCGGTACAGCGGCGCCACCGGGATGTTGTGCTCCACGCCGGTCACGCCGTCCACAATCATGGTCATGTTGTGCTGGAAGGTGCTGCCGCCTTCCTCGACCACCAGCATGCCCAGCTCGCGCGCGGCCTGGTTGATCTGCTGGCGCTGGTCGCGGCGCGGCTGGTTGTAGCTCTTCACCGAGAACGCGCCGTTGGCCTGCATGCGCCGCAGGTGCGAACGGGCGTCGTCGAGCGAGTTCACCACCGCCTTGAAGTCGCCGTCGGCCCCGTAAAGAATGGTGCCGGTGGAGAACACGCGCGGGCCGACCATGCGCCCGGCCTTCACCAGTTCGGCCTGCGAGAACACGAACTCGGTGGTGGCCGAGGGGTCGTGCATCGTCGTGACGCCGTAGGCGAGGTTGGCGGCGTAGGCCCAGTTGTTCTGCGGGATCACGCCCTGGCCGAAGTGCGCCGCGTGCGCATGCGCGTCGACGATGCCCGGCAGCACGGTCTTGCCCGCCACGTCCACCTCGCGCGCCCCCGCGGGGATCGCCACTTCGCCGCGCCGGCCGACCGCGACGATGCGCTCGCCCTGCACCAGCACCACGCCGTCCTCGATCACTTCCTGGCGGTTCTCGGCATCGCGCATCGTCACCACGCGGCCGCCGACCAGGGCGAAGCTGTCGGCCGGGCGGTCGGTGGCCACGCGCAGGCCCACCGGCACGCCGGCGTCGGGCGCGCCCGCGCCCAGGCGGCGCGAGTGGTAGCGCTCGCCCACCATCCAGTGCACCGTGTCGTTGCCCGACCAATGCAGGTAGCTGCCCATGTCGGTGCCCAGGCGCGTCACCGGGATCGCCTTGGTGTCCTTGTTGAGTTCGATCGCGCCGCCGGTGAGCGGCAGCGGCGCCACGTAGCCGTTGAACAGCTCGGTGAAGGCGACCGACTTGCCGTCCGGGCTGATCGCGACGTGGTCCACGTACTTGAGCTTGAACACCTCGCGCGGCTGCTCGCCGGCCAGGCCCACGCTCATCAGCTTCTTGTCCAGGCCGCCGCCGGTGAGGAAGTACACGCGCCGGCCGTCGGCCGAGAACTGCGGATCGTTGCCGGCCTTGGCCACCTGCACCGGCGCGCCGCCCGCCGCCGGCATCACGTACACGCCGCGGCTGCCGCTCCAGAGGCTGCCGGTGAGGCCGCCGCCGCCCTGGCGCGAATAGACGATGCGACTGCCGTCGGGCGAATAGCGCGGGCCGTAGTAGAAGCCCTTTTCGGTGGTGAGGGTGCGGGTGGCGCCGGTGGCCAGGTCGAGCTCGTGGATCGCGCCCATCTGCTCGTCGCTCCAGCTGGTGTAGAGCAGCTTGCGGCCGTCGGCGCTGAAGGACGGGGTGTATTCGAACCGGCCCTCGTCGCGGGTCAGGCGCTGCGGCGTGCCGCCCGGCAGGGCCTTGCGCCACAGCTGGCCGACCGCATGGAACACCAGGGTGCCGCCGTCGGGGCTGGTGGCCACGTCGCGGATCATGCGCGGCGCGAAGTCCGCGCCCTCGAGCGAATGCGCGAAGCGCAGCGCCGGCAGCACCGTCTGCCGCACCTCGGCGCTGAAGGGGATCTGCGCCGGCGTACCGCTGGCCATATCAATGCGCCAGAGCTTGCCCTGGGCCCAGATCACCACCGCCTTCGAATCCGGCGTCCAGTCGAAGTTCGGATAGGGCCCGAAGATCGCCCAGGCCTCCTGCTGGTCGTGCGAGAGGCCATCCCACACCGGCCGCGCCTCGCCGCTGGCGAGGTCGAGCACGTGCAGCACCGACTTGTCGCGCACGCGCTTGACGAAGGCCAGCGAACGCCCGTCCGGCGACGGCTGCGGGCGCACCGCGCCGCCGGCGCTGGCGACCACGTTCTCGATCTCGCCGGTTTCCCGGTCCAGCCGGCGGATGGCGTAGATCAGGCCATGCACGTTGCGGTTGTAGTCGAAGGCGCCGCCCGGGCTCATGTCCTCCGAGAAATAGACGTAGCGGCCGTCGGGCGAGAAGGCCGGTTCGCCCTGGTCCTGCTGGTCGTTCTTGCGCGTGGTCAGCTGCAGGCCGCTGCCGCCGTCGCGGTGGTACATCCACAGCTCGCCCGCGCCCAGCGAGCGGGTCGAGGAGAAGTGCTTGCGGCCGACCAGGTACTGGCCGTCGGGCGTCCAGGCCGGGTTGTTGAGCAGGCGGAAGTCTTCCTTGGTCACCGCCACCGCGCCGCTGCCGTCGGCTTTCATGCGCCAGAGGTTGTTGCCGCCGCCGCGGTCGGAAGTGAAGGCGATCTCGCGGCCGTCGGGCGAGAAGCGCGGCTGGATGTCCCAGCCCGCGCCCTGGGTGATGCGCCGGGCGTTGCCGCCCTCGATCGGCAGCACGTAGATGTCGCCCAGCATCGAGAACGCCAGCTGGCGTCCGTCCGGGCTCACGTCCAGGTCCAGCCAGGTGCCTTCGTCGGTGCTGAAGGTGACCGTGCGCGCCTTGGCGTGGGCGCCGTTGACGTCCCATCGGGGCGCCTCGGCGGACGGGGCCGGCGCGGCGGCGAAGGCGAGGGCGGCACCGAGGGCGAGCACGAGCGGACGCGGGGACATGGGCACTCCGGAAGGGACGGCAAGCGCCCGATGCTAGGCGAAACGGCCGGCCAGGCCCAACGGCGGAGGTCACGGTCGCCGTTCCGTGAGCCGGGTCGCGGAAACGCCCGCGCCGGCGCGCCAAGCTTGCCTTCCCCCCGTTCCCTGCCGACAGTTCGCCCATGGCCCCCCGCCTGCGCCCCCTGCTGGCTCCCTGCCTCCTGGCCCTGGCCGCCCCGGCCGAGGCCGCGGACCCCGTCGTGGCCGGCACCGCCTGGCTGGCCCTGGGCGCCGCCCTGGGCACCGCCGCCACCTTCGCGCTGTGCTGGCGGGTGCTGCGCAACCGGGTCGCGCCCCTGTCGAGCTGGTGGCCCTTCGGTGCGGCCACGCTGGCCGCCGTGCCCTTCGTCTGGATCCTGCTGCGCCTTCTGCCCTGGGCCGGCGCCGCCCTGGCCCTGGCGGTGGCGGGCTGGGGCCTGTGGCTGGTGCACCGGCTGTCCTACCGCATGCGCCATCTGATGGACGAGCGCGACCACGCCCGGGCCGAAGCCCGGCGCGTGCAGTACGACTCGGAGCGTGACGCGCTCACCGGCGCGCTCAACCGCGCCGCCCTGCGCAAGCGCCTCGAGCGCCTGGCCGAAGACACCACCCAGGACGGCCGCCCGCTGTCGCTGCTGTACTTCGACATCGACCTGTTCAAGCTGGTCAACGACAGCCTGGGCCACGGCGTCGGCGACCAGTGCCTGAAGGCCGTCTCGGCCACCGTCGCCTCGGAGCTGCGCGGCGGCGACGTGCTGGGCCGCCTGGGCGGCGAGGAGTTCGCCGTGGTGCTGCCCGGGGCCAAGCGCATGCATGCCATCGCCGTGGCCGAGCGCATCCGCCAGGCCGTGATGCAGCGCTGCCGGGTGGTCGGCGAGGAAGTGGTCGAACTCACCGTCAGCCTGGGCGCCGCCGAATACCTGGGCCCGGACGAGAAGCTCGACGACCTGATGGACCGCGCCGACCGCGCCATGTACCTGGCCAAGGACAGCGGCCGGAACATGGTGGTGGCGGACGCCTCGCAGCCCGGGCCGCCGCCGGCCTGAGCCGCCGCGGCCCGGCCGGTCCGGGCCTGCTTTGCCGTGGGCCGGGCCAGGCCCGCCCGGCCCCCGCCCCTGCCCCGCGATGGGGTTAGACTGGCCCCGCGCAGGACGAATCGGGGGATGGTGCATGCGCGGTGTGATCCAGGTCGGTGATGCCGTCGGGCCCTTCACCATCGTCGCCAAGCTTGGCCGCGGCGGCATGTCCACCGTTTACAACGCCTACGAGGCGGGGCTCGACCGCGAGGTCGCGCTCAAGGTGCTGCCGCTGGACCTGCTCGAGGAGCCGGGCTTCGCCGACCGCTTCGAGCGCGAGGCGCGCCTGATCGCCAAGCTCGAGCATCCGCACATCGTGCCGCTCTACAGCTACGGCATCGACGACGGCATCCCCTGGATGGCGCTGCGCCTGGTGCGCGGCGGCAACCTGTCCGACCGGCTGGGCCGCAACGCGGTGGGCCGCGAGGCCGGCCTGGCCTATTTCACGATGATCGCCGACGCGCTCGACCACGCCCACCACCTGGGCGTGGTGCACCGCGACCTCAAGCCGCAGAACGTGCTGCTGGGCGAACACGGCGAGCTCTACCTGGCCGACTTCGGCATCTCGCGCCTGCTCCAGGGCCGCACCACCATCACCAGCACCGGCGCGGTGCTGGGCACGCCGCAGTACATGTCGCCCGAACAGGCGCAGGACTCGCAGGTGGGCCCGGCCACCGACATCTACGCGCTGGGCGTGATGGTCTACCAGTGGCTCACCGGCCTGCTGCCCTTCGACGCCGATACGCCCTTCGCGGTGATGTTCAAGCACGTCAACTCGCCGCTGGAAACCGAGCCGCTGCGGCAATATCCCGAACGCGTGCAGCAGGTGCTGGTGCGCGCCCTGTCCAAGCAGCCCGAGCAGCGCTGGCCCAGCGCCGGCGGCTTCATGGAGGAGCTGGCGGTGGCGATGGGCGCCGACGACCTGCCGGGCCAGGTGCTGGCCAGCGGGCGCTTGCCGCCTTCGATGGCGGCGGCGATTTCCTCGCGCAAGCTCAACCGGCTGCCGCCGGCGCCGACCGAGATCCTGCGCGACCTGCCCACGCCCACCGCCGGGCTGTCCACGCCGCGCCCGCGCACGCCCACGCCGCCGGCCCAGCCGCCGGTGGAGCC
>JAYRTA010000087.1:6626-7030 GCA_041919875.1 Arenimonas sp. | reverse complement strand
CGGTCGAGCAGGACCAGGCCTTCGGCGAAGTCGCGCGTGGCCGCGTAGGTGCTCACCGCGAGCGAACCGGCGCGTACCCGGGCGCCGGGGTCCTGGCTGCGTTCGAACAGGTCGAGGGCGGCCTGGCGGCCCAGGTCGAAGCGGCCGGAGTAGGCGAGGCGGTAGGCCTGCAGGTAGGCCAGCACGTCGCGCTCGCGCGGCGTGGCTTCGGCGATGCGGGTGGTGAGCTGGGCGATCAGCGCGTCCAGCCGCGCGGGGTCCGCGCTGCGGATCGCCTCGGCCTCGGCCAACAGCTCGGCATAGGACGCCGCGGGCGCCTCCGAGGCGCGGGCGGACGTCGGGGGCCCCCCCCCCGGGGGGGGGCCCCCCCCCCCCCGCCCCGGGGGGGGGGCCCCCCCCCCCCG
>JAYRTA010000087.1:0-6616 GCA_041919875.1 Arenimonas sp. | reverse complement strand
GCGGGGCTTGGGCCGCGGGGGGCCCCCCCGGGGGGGGGGGGCCCGCCGCGCCAACCGCCGCGACGGCGCCCGCGACCAGGCAGCGCAGGGCGTGCAGGACCCGCAAGGCGGCGTGCGCCGGTCAGTGGCGGATCGAGTCCTTCGGCTGCTCCTCGTCCTCGGCCGGCGCGTCGCCGTCCTCGTCGCCGCCGTCCTTCTTCTCGTCGCCGTCGGCCGGGAACAGCATGCAGATCATCTTCGGGCGGCCGCCCAGCAGGTCGTTGAGCGCGCTGGCGTCCTTGGCCAGCAGCGTCGCCTTGGCCTGGTCGTCGATCTCGAGGGCATCGACGGCGGCGGCGTAGTCCCCGTCGGTGGTGGCGAGGCGGGCGTCGCGGCCCAGGGATTCAAGGAACGAGATCAGGTTGGACATCGGAGTTTCCCCTTGGGCGGTGGTGGGCGGTTGCCGGTGGAACATCGTAATCGGCTCAGGCCCCGGCGGTGTCCGCGGCCAGCGCGTCGAGCCGGGCCAGCATGGCCTCGTCGCGCTGCATCGGCCGGGCGGGCGGCAGGACCAGGGTGGTGTGCAGGTGCAGGCTGGCCCGGGGCAGGTCGCGCAGGGCCAGGGTTTCGATGCGCGGTGCCTGGATGGGCAGGGTGGCGGCTTCGTAGAGCAGGCAGGCGTGGCCGGCCGGGTAGTCTTCCTGCAGCCGCTCGACCAGCAGCTGCAGGCGGGCCGGGCTGGGCGCGAAGCTGCGCAGGCTGCGCTCGCCGGCCATCCCGACCTGCCAGAGCACCAGCAGCGCGCTGGGGTCGATGCGGCGGCGGTAGAACATCAACTGGCTGGCTTCGAAGTGCTGGCAGCCGGTGTCGCCCGGGTCCAGGCCGAGGTCGGCGTACAGGCAGTCCTCGGCCGACACCGCCGCCTCCATCACCGCCGCGTGGCCTTCGGCGCGCGCCTGGGCGATGGCGCGGTGCGGGGCCTGCGCAAATACGCCCGGGTGGCCGTAGAAGGCGCCGCAGACGCGCTGGCCGGCACGGACCGGCGCCAGCATCGCCTCGACCATTTCCCGGTAGGTGTCGTGCCGGGATTTTCCCTCGGCGTAGTAGGGCTGCAGGCTGCGCACGTCCGGGTGCATCTGCTGCAGCCACAGTTCCACCACCGGGTCGGAGACGGCCGCGAACACCACGTCGGCCTGCTCGATGTGCGCGCGCGCGCGCGGACCGAGGTGGGCCCCGAGCATCATGCCCAGGCCGACGCAGGCGAGGCTTCCCGGCTTGTCCATATCCCCTGGGACGTGCGGTGGCGTAAGGCGCTCAGGGTAGCGGAAGCGGCGGCGGATTGTCGCGCACCGCCTGCGCGCGCACGGCGGCCCAGCGCGCCGGCGTGAGCTGCCAGCGCCAGCCGCGGCGCCCGGCCACCGCCGCCACCCGCTCGAAGCCCAGGCCCGCCATCAGGCCCGATGCCAGGGCGTGGTCGTGGTCGTGGCGCGTATGCAGCCGCACCAGCGCGAGCGCCCCGAAGGCGTGGTCGGCCAGCGCCGCGATCGCTTCGGTGGCCAGGCCGCGCCCCTGCCAGGCCGGCGGCAGCACCACGCCCACCTCGGCTTCGCCGGGCGCGTCGCGGTGCAGGCCGATCAGCCCCAGCGCGCGGCCGTCGCGGGCCTGCATCACCCAGAACCCGCGCTGGCCTTCGCCCGTGCCCAGGCCGGCCAGCGCCGCCGCGAAGCCGCGCCGGGCGGCGGCCGGCGCCAGTGGCGCCAGCACGTGCCGCAGGGTCGCCGGATCGGTGTACAGCGCCACGTACAGCGCTTCGTCCGCCGGTGCCAGCGGCCGCAGCGCCAGCCGCGCGGTGGCCAGGCCGGCGATCACGCCCGGGCGCCCGCGAAGCGCACGATGCCCAGGCCCTGGTCCGCCGCGCGGTCGAACACCGCGTAGCGGCCGGCGAACAGCGGCAGCCCGAGGATGGACTGGCGCGGAAACCGCGGCAGCTGCGGCATCAGCAGGCACAGGGTGCGGCCGTCGCCGAGCGCGTTGCCCGGCCAGTAGTGCGAGGCGGGAACGCGCAGCACGGTGTCGTCGCCGCGCGGGGATTCCAGGTGCAGTTGCAGGTCGGGCCAGTCGTGCACCGACACCGCGTGCATGGCCAGGGTCTCGCCGCCGGCCAGGGCCCGGGCGCTGCGGTCGAGCAGGCCGGGCAGGCGCAGGTCGCGGCGGCCGAGGGCGGCGCGCAGGGCATCCCAGGTGCCGGCCTCCAGCACCAGGAAACTCGAACCGGTGTCGAGCAGGGCATTGCTGGCGGCGCCATCGGCCGGCTGCACCGGCGGGACCGGGATCGGGTCGTCCGCGCCCACGCGCAGCGCGCGCAGGTTCGCGTTGTAGTAGCGGTCGTGCAGGATGCGCACGTCGGCGAAGCCGCCCCGGTAGAGCGATTGGCATTCGCTGCCGCCCCCGAGGGCCAGCACGCCGCGGTTGAGCGGGTCGGCGGCCAGTGCAGCCGGGCTGGCCTGGTCGCTGGCCACGTGCATGAGCGCGCGCCCGGCCAGCAGGCCGAAGCGGTGCGCGACCACGCCCTCGGCCTCGAATTCGGCGAACAGGGGCGGCCGGTGCCGCATCGGTGCGTCGGCCAGCAGCGCATCGAGCGCGGCGGGCGGGTCGCCGCCGGTGCGCCAGGGCCAGGGCCAGGTGCTGGCGGGCCGGCCGCGCGCCGCCAGCGCCGGCCCCAGTTCGTGCACCGGATTGAGTGCGGCATAGGCCAGGCCGAGGA
Source organism: Arenimonas sp. (assembly GCA_041919875.1). Classification (GTDB taxonomy): domain Bacteria; phylum Pseudomonadota; class Gammaproteobacteria; order Xanthomonadales; family Xanthomonadaceae; genus Arenimonas. The sequence continues at coordinate 3,873 of JAYRTA010000087.1, read as the reverse complement.
TGCCGTCGGCGCCACGGAAGCCGGTGTGGCCGGCTTCGATCAGTGCGACGTCGGCCCGGGGCAGCCGGCGCGCGTGGCGGCCTTCGCCGAAGGCCAGGGACGTGCGCAGCAGCGGGCCGGTCCAGTCGCCGCCGCCGTAGCGCAGCCGCTGGGCCAGCAGGGTCGGGCGCATGTCGGCGTCGGCGTCCGGGTCCCAGGCCCGCGGCAGCACGGCCAGGCTCGAGCTGCCGGTATCGAGCAGCACGCGCGCCCGCCGCGCCTGCGCGCCCAGCGCCAGCTCGACGCTGTAGCCGCCCTGGGCCCAGGCCAGGCTGCAGGGCAGTTCGAGGGCGGCGGGCGGCATGGCGGCTCCGGGCAGGGCGATGGCCGACACGATACCCGGGCCGCCCGGGTTTGCGTCCGGGCCGGCGAGGCCTCACCGTTAGGCCCGTCGACCCCGAACACGGCGCCGCCATGTACCACGAAGACGACATCCTCGCCCGCCTCGAAGCGCTCAACGCCATCGGCGTGGCCCTGTCCACCGAACGCGACCTGCCGGCGCTCCTGGAACACATCCTCGAGGCCGCGCGCGAGTTCGCCGACGCCGACGGCGGCACCCTCTACCGCGTGGACGGCGACCGGCTGGTGTTCGAGGTGCTGCGCAACCACACGCTCGGCTACGTGCTCGGCGGCCGCGGCGGCCAGCCGATCACCTTCCCGCCCTTGCCGCTGTACCGCGACGACGGCAGCGGCAACCACGCGATGGTGGTGGCGCATGCCGCGCTCACCGGGCGCACGGTCAACATCGCCGATGCCTATTCGGCCGAAGGCTACGACTTCAGCGGCACGCGCGCCTTCGACCAGCGCACCGGCTACCGTTCGCAGTCCTTCCTGACGGTGCCGATGAAGGACCACGCCGGCCACGTGATCGGCGTGCTGCAGCTGATCAACGCCAAGGGCCCGGACGGGGCGACGCGCGCCTTCACCGATGCCGACCAGCGCCTGGTCGAGTCGCTGGCCTCGCAGGCGGCGATCGCGCTCAACAACCGGCGCCTGCTCAAGCAGCTCGAGGACCTGTTCGAGGCCCTGATCAACCTGATCAATACCGCCATCGACGAAAAGTCGCCCTATACCGGCGGCCACTGCGAGCGCGTGCCGGTGCTGACCAACCTGCTGGCCGAGGCCGCCGCGCGCACGTCCGAGGGCCCGCTGGCGGCGTTCACGATGGACGAGGCCGACCGCTACGAGCTCAAGATCGCCGGCCTGCTGCACGACTGCGGCAAGATCACCACGCCGGTGCACGTGGTGGACAAGGCGACCAAGCTGCAGACGCTTTTCGACCGCATCGCGCTGCTCGACACCCGCTTCGAAGTGCTGCGCCGCGACGCCGAGATCGCCCGCCTGCGCGGCGAACTCGACGCCGCCGGCCATGCCGCGCGTATCGCGCAGCTCGACGCCGACCGCGCCCTGGTGCGCGAGTGCAATACCGGCGGCGAGTTCATGGACGACGGCAAGATCGCCGCCATCGAACGCATCGCGGCGATGCGCTGGACCGGGCCGGACGGCACGGAGCAGCCCTTCCTCAGTGCCGAGGAGGTCGAGAACCTGTGCATCCGCCGCGGCACGCTCACCGCCGCCGAACGCGACATCATCAACCACCACATCGTGATGACCATCCGCATGCTCGAGGCGCTGCCCTGGCCGCCGCACCTTCGGCGCGTGCCGGAGTTCGCCGGCGGCCACCACGAGCGCATGGACGGCAAGGGCTATCCGCGCGGCCTGACCCGCGAGCAGATGAGCGTGCCGGCGCGGGTGATGGGCATCGCCGACGTGTTCGAGGCGCTCACCGCCGCCGACCGCCCCTACAAGCACGGCAAGACGCTCAGCGAATCGCTGACCATCCTGGGCCGCATGAAGCTCGAGCACCACGTCGACCCCGACCTGTTCGACGTCTTCCTGCGCGAGCGCGTCTACCTCGAGTACGCGCACCGCTTCCTGCCGCCCGAGCAGATCGACCGCATCGACTGGTCGAAGATCCCGGGCGTGTCGCCCGAGCTGGCGGCCGGGCTCGCGGCGTCCGAGCCCTGAGCCGATCCCGTTGCCGTGCGGACGCCGTAGCGCAGTAGCGCCTTCAGGCGCGAAAAGCCCGCGCCATCGAGGCTGGATGCGCCGCCGCGGCGGCAGCGGCCCTGGATCGCGCCCGGGGGCGCCCCTAGCGCGTGCTGCGGCGGCGCTCGAGGGCCCAGGCGAGGGCCGCGACCAGCAGGAAGGCGGCCCACCCCGGCCAGCGCGGGCCGGGCTGGCGCGGCAAGGCGAGAGCCCCGGCGTCGGGTCCGGGTGCGAAGGCCGCCAGGGCGTGGGTCGCCCCGCGCCGCTCGCGCGCCGCCAGCCCGGGCAGGGCATCGGCGGCAAGCACCGGCCAGGCCTGCTCGACGCCGCCACTGCGCACGCGATGCGGGCCGGGCGAGCGCGGCCAGGCGGCGGCGCAGGCGGCCGCGCCGGTGGCCGGATCGATCACGAGCGGCGTTTCCTCGCCCTCGGGCGACAGCCACGCCGCACCCGCGGCGAGCCCGCACAGCGTGGCGCGTTCGCCGACCCGGCCGAAGCGCGGCAGCGACAGCGTCGGCGCCGAGCGCGGCCGCGCCAGGGCGTGCACCGCGTCGGCCCACAGGCGTCCGTGCGCCTGCGCGTGCCCGGCCAGTGACCAGCGGAAGCTGTCGGACAGCAGCCACGCGCCGATGCGGCCACGCCCGTGCGCGCGCCAGGCCGCGAGGGGCTCGCCGTCGGCGCTGGAGAGCAGCGGCGTGCCCGCTTCCACCGCGAGGCGGCCCGGCCAGCGCGACAGCGCCGGCACGCGCTCGCCGGCGGGCGCGACCGGCGTGAGCGCGGGCGGCAGCGCCACCGCGCGCGGGCCGGATGCAGGTTGCACGCGCAGGCCCAGGCGCGCGAGTTCCTCGCGCTCGCCCGCAGCCAGTGGCCCGGTGAACCGGAGCAGCAGGCCGAGGCCCTCGTCCACCGCGGCCAGCACAGTCGCCCGACCGCGCGGTCCCAGGCTGCGCCACGCCCGCTCATCTAGCACCAGCAGGTCGGTGTCGGCCAGCGTGGCGGCACCGATCGCGCGCGCGCCGTCGCCCAGCGTGATGCCGGCACCCAGGGACATCTGCGTGTGCACCTTCAGGCCGGCATCCATCGCCCAGCGGCGCAGGTATTTCAACTCCGGGCCGGGCGCACCCGCGAGCAGCCACACCCGGTGCGGTGCGCCCGCGGCCACGTCGACCGGCAGCACCTGGTCGAGCAGCGCTTGGTCGTCGGCACCGAGCACGCGCAGCCCCAGCGCCAGCGGTCCGGGCGCACCGGCGCTGGCCTGCAGCACGAAGCGGCCCGCCGCGTCCGGCGTGGCCAGGGCCAGGCGCGCCCCGCCGGGGTCGCGCAATTCCACGCGCGCGCCGGGCCATCCGGCGAGCTCGCCCGTGACCGGAATCGCGGCGCCGGCGAGCACGGTCGCCGGCCAGTCCAGCGCGACCAGGCCGGCGGGCGGCTCGCCCGGCTCGAATACCAGCGGCCAGCCGCGCGCCGCCTCGCGGTCGCGGGCGACCAGGCCCTCGCCCAGCACGCGCAGCCGGGCGCCCGGGGTGGCGCGCAGCAGGCGGGCGAGGTCGGGCGTCGGCGTGGCGCCCGCGACATCGCCGGCCTCCGGCAGTGCGAACAGGCGCTCGCCCGGCGCCAGCGCCGGCGCCGCCTGCGGCGAACTGAGCACCACCAGCACCTCGCGCGGCGCCGGCCGCGGGGGCGGCAGCAGCGCCAGGCCCAGCAGCAGGGCCATCAGCGGCTGCAGCAGCAGCGACGCCGCGCGCCGCGCCGGTGTCCAGTTTTCAGCGCCGGCGCGCCGCCACA
>JAYRTA010000086.1:0-7106 GCA_041919875.1 Arenimonas sp. | reverse complement strand
TGCTCGCGCACGAAGTCAGCCACGTGGCCAATGGCGACATGGTGACGATGGCGCTCATCCAGGGCGTGCTCAACACCTTCGTGATCTTCCTGGCCCGCGTGGTCGGCAGCATGATCGACAGCGCGCTCAGCGGCGGCCGGGAGGACCGGGGCCCGGGCCTGGCGTACTACGCGATCGTTTTCGTGCTCGAGATCGTCTTCGGCCTGTTCGCCTCGGTGATCGCCATGTGGTTCAGCCGGTGGCGCGAGTTCCGGGCCGACGCCGGCGGTGCCCGCCTGGCCGGCCGCGGGAAGATGGTCGCGGCGCTGCAGCGCCTGGCCCAGACCTACGGCCAGAGCACGCTGCCGAGCCAGGTGCAGGCCTTCGGCATCTCCGGCCAGGTCGGCGCCGGCCTCAAGCGCCTGTTCATGAGCCACCCGCCGCTGTCGGAGCGCATCCAGGCGCTGCGGGACGCTTCGAACGAAGGATGAGGGCACTTTTTTTCGACGCGTTCATCCGCGTCCAGGCTTTTCAAGGCCAGGCCCGGGCAAATCACCCGAAGTCGTAGTTCATGGCCGGCCCGGCAGGGGCGAGGAAGTTGCCTTCCACGAAGTCCACGCCGATGCCGAAGAGCACGCTCATGGTGCTGGCATCGGAGACGAACTCGGCCAGGGCCAGCTTGCCGGCCTCGTGGGCCTTGCCGACGATGTCGCGGACCTGCTTCTGGGCGTCCTGGTTCTTGCCCAGGTCGGCGATGAAGCTGCGGTCGATCTTCAGGATCGCCGGGTCGATGTGGCTGAGCATCTGGAAGGAATTGAGGCCGGTGCCGAACTGCTCCAGCGCCACACGGCAGCCCAGCGCGCCCACCGCCTGGCGGAAGGACTGCAGGGCCTTGAGATGGGTGAACACCTTCGATTCCGGGATCTGCAGCACCAGGCGGTCGCCCGGCACGCCGTTGGCGCTCAACTGCTCGGCGATGTGGTTTTCCAGGCCGCCCTCGACCAGGGAGGCCGGGGTGATCTTGACGAACAGGTTGGTGTGCTTGCCGACCTTCATCCGCTCGGCGATGACCCGCGTGGCATGGGTGATCACCCAGCGGTCGATGTCGTCGAGCAGGCCGTGTTCCTCGGCGATGGCCAGGTAGGTCATCGGCGGGATGATCTCGCCGCCGGGGCCCTTCATGCGCAGGTAGACGTCGTAGTTCTCTTCCTCGGCGCCGGTGAGGCTGATGATCGGCTGGTAATGCAGGACGAACTGGTCGGTGGCGAGGGCCTCGCGGATGCGTTCGACCCAGGCCTGGATGCGCTCTTCCTCGGCGCGGTCGCGCGCCGCGGGGTCGAAGATCTCGATGCGGTTGCCGCCCATGCTGGCGCTCGAGGCCAGGCACTGGCTGGACTTGCCCATCACCTGCGAGACCGAGGCGATGCGCTCGCCGATCTGCACGCCGCCCAGGCTCACGCCCAGGTTCACCGAGCGCTCGCCCAGTTCCAGGATGTGGCCCTTGAAGGCGTCGCGGATGCGTTCGGCCTGGGCCTGGCTGCGGGTGTGGTCGTGCTCGAGGCACAGCACCGCGAAGCTGTGGTCGCTCAGGCGCGCGGCCAGGGTCTTGCCGTCGAGGGCGCCGGCCAGGCGCTCGGCGATGCCCTTGATGAGGTCGTCGGCGGCGGCCATGCCGATCTCGCCGATCAGGTTCTCGTAGTGGTCCGGTTCGACCAGCAGCAGGGCCTGCTGGCCCTTGCCCTCGGCGGCGCGCGCCACGGCGGCCTCGAGCTCGCCCATGAAATGCTGGCGGTTGAAGAGGCCGGTGAGGCTGTCGCGCTGGCGCAGCTTGTCCAGTTCCTCGGCCATGCCCGGGTCGATGGCCTGCTGGCGGAAGACGATCTGCAGGCAGGACTCGCCCTCGTAGCTTGCCTGGGCGAATTCCATGACCGCGTTGAAAGTGGCCCCGTCGGGGCGCTGGGCGCCGATCTCGAGCTGCTTGGGCGGCGCCTCGCCCTTGGACAGGCGCTTGAGCAGCTGCTTGAACGACTCCTGGTGGTCGCCGGCGATCAGGTCGAGCACCGACAGGCCCTCGATCTCGTCGAAGCCCTCGAAGCCGAACATCTCGAGGTAGGCATCGTTGGCGCGGATGTGCATGCCTTCGTGCACGTAGGCGATCGGGTCGCGCGAGGAGGCGATCAGGGCATCGCAGCGGCGTTCGGTCTCGCGCAGGGCCGCTTCCAGGTGGCGCAGGCCGCGCCGGGCGAGCAGGGCGCCGAACTCGCTGCGCACCACGGCCTGGACGTGCTCGGGATGATTGCGCAGGGCGACGTCGCGGGTGCCGGCCTGCAGCGCGGCCAGGGCGATCTTGTCGTCGAGGCTGGCGGTGGCGGCCAGCACCGGGATGTCCTTGCCGGTGGCGACCACGCGCTCGACCACGGTGGCCAGCGGGATGTACTTGGCCTCGAAGGCGGCCAGCACCAGGTCGATGCTCTGGGCGGCGAGCAGCTTGTCCAGGTCCTCGGCCGATTCCGGCCGCTGCGGGCGCACGGCGATGCCGCCGTTGCGCAGGTGGCTGATGAGCTGTTCCGCGTCCTCCAGTCGGTCCTCGACCAGGAGCAATCGGATCACGGCTTCCTGCTGTGGCATCCCGAGTCGCTCCTTTGAGTATCAACGGCTTGCGCGGGGGGATTGAGACGATACCAGAACGACGGGCGGCTGCCAGCCCGCGGCTGGCTCACACGGGGGTCTTGGCGGCCGCGCCGGGGACTTCCCGGACCAGGCGCGGCACCAGGTAGCCGGGCAGGACCCCGGCCAATGCCCCGGCCAGGTCGCGGGCCCGGGCATCGGGGACTTCGAAGTGGGCGGTGCCGGCGACGCGGTCGAGCTGGTGCAGGTAGTAGGGCAGCACGCCCGCCTCGAACAGCCGGGTCGAGAGCGCGGCCAGGGCCTCGACCGAGTCGTTCACTCCCCGCAGCAGCACGGCCTGGTTGAGCAGGGTCGCGCCGGTCCGGCGCAGCCGGCCGAGGGCGGCCAGCACGGCCTCGTCCAGTTCGCGGGCGTGGTTGGCATGGATCACGACCACCACCTGCTGGCGCAGGCCGGCCAGCCAGTCGATCAGGGCCGGGTCCACGCGTTCGGGCAGCACGACCGGCAGGCGGGTGTGCAGGCGCAGGCGCCGGACCCCCGGCAGGGCGTCCAGTCCGCGGGTGAATTCGGCGAGCTTGCCGGTGGCCAGCGAGAGGGGATCGCCGCCCGACAGCAGCACTTCCTCGATCCCCGGGTCGGCCGCCAGGTAGTCCAGCGCGGCCTGCCAGTGGCCGGCGGCGGCGGTCTGCTCGGCGTACGGGAAGTGCCGCCGGAAGCAGTAGCGGCAATGGATCGCGCAGCTGCCGGTCGCCACCAGCAGGGCCCGGCCCTGGTACTTGTGCAGGACGCCCGGGGCCCCGCCGGCGGCGAGGTCGCCCACGGCGTCGTGCACGAAGCCGGGCACCGGCCGGTCTTCCTCGTCCAGGGGCAGGACCTGGCGCAGCAGCGGGTCGTCCGGGTCGCCGGGCCGCATGCGCGCGATGAAGCCGCGCGGGACGCGCAGCGGGAACTGGGCGGCCGCACTGGCCGAGACCCGGGCGGCCAGGCCCTGCAGGTCCAACAGGCGCAACAGTTCGGCCGGGTCGCGCACGGCCTCGCGCCAGGCCAGGCGCCAATCGCGGGCGCCCGCCTCGGCGGCTTCGGGCTGCGGAGCGAGGGGGTGGACGGGTATCATGTCGGGCTCTTGCGCGGCCTCCGGGGCCGCCAGGCCACCATTCTAATGCGTGGCCGCCCCGTGCGGCCGCCGAACCACCCAGGAGCTTTGCATGGCCAGCTATGGCATGAACGACGTCAAGAACGGCATGAAGATCATCGTCAACGGCGAGCCGTGCGTGATCACCGATACCGAGTACGTCAAGCCGGGCAAGGGCCAGGCCTTCACCCGCGTGAAGTACCGCTACATCAAGTCCGGCCGCGTGGTCGAGCTGACCATGAAGGCCACCGACAACCTCGAAGCCGCCGACGTCGTCGATACCGACATGCAGTACCTGTACTACGACGGCGAGTTCTGGCACTTCATGCAGCAGGAGACCTTCGAGCAGGTGCAGGCCGACAAGGCCGGCATCGGCGAGGCCTCGAAGTGGCTCAAGGGCGAGGAACCCTGCGTGGTCACGCTCTGGAACGGCAGCCCGATCGCGGTGCAGCCGCCGAACTTCGTCGAGCTCAAGATCACCGAGACCGACCCGGGCCTGCGCGGCGACACCTCGGGCGGCGGCGGCAAGCCGGCCACGCTCGAGACCGGCGCGGTGGTGCGCGTGCCGCTGTTCGTGAACCAGGACGAGGTGATCAAGGTCGACACCCGTTCCGGCGAATACGTTTCGCGCGTCAAGTAAGCCGATGACGGGCAGCGCCGGGCGCGAACCCTGCGACCTGCTGGTGGAGGCCGGCGGGGTGGTGCCGGTCGAACCGCATGGCGTGGTGCTGGACGACCACGCCGTGGCGGTGCGCGGGGGCGTGATCATCGCCGTGCTGCCGCGCGAACAGGCACGGGCGCGCTTCGACGCCGCCGAGGTGGTGTCCCGGCCGGGCGCGGTGCTGATGCCCGGCCTGGTCAACGCCCATTGCCACAATCCGATGACCCTGCTGCGCGGTATCGCCGACGACCTGTCGCTGATGACCTGGCTGCAGCAGCACATCTGGCCGGTGGAAGGGCAGGTGATCGGGCCCGAATTCGTCGCCGACGGCATCGAACTGGCGGTGGCCGAGATGCTGCGCGGCGGCACCACCGCCTGCGCCGAAAACTACTTCTTCCCCGACGTGCAGGCCAGCAGCTATTCGCGGCTGGGCTTCCGCGCCCTGGTCGGGCTGCCGGTGATCGATTTCCCCACCGCCTGGGCGCGCACCCAGGACGAGTACTTCGACAAGGCGCTCGAAGTGCACGACAACTGGCGGCGCGACCCCTTCGTCACGCTGTGCTTCGTGCCGCACGCGCCCTACACCGTGGACGACGCCGGCTTCGAACGCGTGCGCATGCTGGCCGACCAGCTCGACCTGCCGGTGCATTGCCACATCCACGAGACCGCGCACGAGAACCACGAGGCGCTCAAGGCTCACGGCATGCGCCAGCTGGCGCGCCTGGACCGCCTGGGCCTGGTCAACGACCGGCTGATGGCCGTGCACATGACCGACCTGACGGACGCCGAGATCGCGCTGTGCGCGACCCGCGGCGTCTCGGTGGTGCACTGCCCGGAATCCAACCTCAAGCTCGCCTCGGGCTTCTGCCCGGTCGCGAAGCTGCAGGCCGCCGGCGTCAACCTCGCCATCGGCACCGACGGCTGCGCGAGCAACAACGACCTGGACATGTTCGGCGAGATGCGCACCGCGGCGCTGCTGGCCAAGGGCGTGTCGGGCGATGCCTCCGCGCTCGATGCCGCCTCCGCCCTGCGCGCCGCCACGCTCGGCAGCGCCCGGGCGATGGGCCTGGGCGATCGGATCGGTTCGATCGTCCCGGGCAAGCAGGCCGACCTGGTGCTCGTGGACATGGAGCCGCTGGAGACCCAGCCGCTGTTCCACGCGATTTCCCAGCTGGTCTACGCGACCGGCCGGCACCAGGTCAGCGACGTCTGGCTGGCCGGCCGTCGTCGCGTCGCCGACGGCGCCCTGCTGGACGTGGACGTGGACGCCCTGCGCGCCAAGGCCCGGCGCTGGCGAGAGCGCATCGTCGCGATCCGGACGCCCGCGTGAGTGCTCCGGCCGCCAACGCCAGCCAGGCCGAACTGGACAAGTTCGGTGCCCTGGCGCGCCGCTGGTGGGACCCGCAGGGTCCGCAGCGGCCGCTGCATGAACTCAACCCGGCCCGCCTGGGCTACGTGCGCGACCGCGTGCCGCTGGGCGGGGCCCGCGTGCTCGACGTCGGCTGCGGCGGCGGCCTGCTCAGCGAAGCGCTGGCCCGGGAAGGCGCCCGCGTGACCGCGCTCGACCTGGCGCCGGAACTCATCGACGTGGCGAAGCTGCACCTGCTCGAATCCGGACTGCAGGTGGATTACCGCCTGCAGCCCGTCGAAGCCCTGGCCGAACAGGCGCCGGGCTCGTTCGATGCGATCACCTGCATGGAAATGCTCGAGCACGTGCCCGATCCGGGCTCGGTGCTGGCCGCCTGTGCGCGCCTGCTGGTGCCGGGCGGGCGGCTGTTCGTGTCCACGCTCAACCGCACGCCGATGGCGTTCGCGGTCGCGATCGTCGGCGCGGAATACCTCGCGCGCCTGCTGCCGGCCGGCACCCACGACTACCGCCAGTTCATCCGGCCGTCGGAACTGGCCGCCTGGCTGCGCGATGCCGGCCTGCAGCTCGAGGACGTCAGCGGCCTGGCCTACGACCCGGTGCGCCGCCGGGCCCGCGTGGGCGGCGGCACCTCGGTCAATTACCTGGCCTGCGCGGTGAAGGCCTGATGGCATCCGCCCCGAAGGCGGTGCTGTTCGATCTCGACGGCACCCTGGTCGATTCCGCGCCGGACCTGTGCCAGGCGGTGAACCGCGTGCTGGCCGAAGAAGGCCGGGCGCCGGTGCCGCTGGCGCGTTTGCGCCAGGTGGTGTCCAAGGGCGGCCGGGCGATGCTCGCCGTTGCCTGCCCCGACCTCGACGAGGCCGCGCGCGAGGCCCTGCTGCCGCGTTTCCTCGTGCATTACGGCCGCGCACTCGCCGTCGACAGCGTCGTGTTCGACGGCGTGGCCGAACTGCTGGCCGCGATCGAGGCGCGCGGCATGCGCTGGGGCATCGTCACCAACAAGCCCGAGGCCCTGGCCGTGGGCGTGGTGGCGGGTTTCGGCTGGAGCACGCGCTGCGCTGTCCTGCTGGGCGGCGACAGCCTCCCGCGCCGGAAGCCCGACCCCGATCCGCTGCTGGCCGCTTGCGCGCGCCTGGGCCTGGCGCCCGGCCAGGCCCTGTATGTCGGGGACGACCTGCGCGACGTGCAGGCCGCGCGGTCGGCCGGCATGCCCGTGGTCGCCGCGCTGTGGGGCTATCGCGAGGATGGCGAGGATCCGCGCACCTGGGGCGCCGACCACGTCCTGGCCGGCCCGCGCGACGTGATCGGCCTGCTGCCGTGAACCCCGGCGGCCAGGC
>JAYRTA010000085.1:0-7111 GCA_041919875.1 Arenimonas sp. | reverse complement strand
TGGCGACGGCCGAGGCCAGTTCGGCCTCCTGGCGGGCCAGTTCGGCCTCGCGGGCGCGGGCCGCCGCCAGTTTGCGGGCCTGTTCGGCCTCCGCGGTGGCGGCGGAGACCAGGGCGGTGGTTTCGGCCGTGGTGCGCTCCAGCTCGCGCTGCATCGACTCTTCGCGGGCCAGGGCGGCCAGGCGCAGGCGCTCGCTTTCCCGGCGCGCCCGCTCGGCCTCCTGGCGGCTGGCGTCGAGCATGATCTGGTCGCGCTCGCGGTCGAGCTGGGCCGATTGGCTGGCCAGCAGGTCGGCCTCGGCGGCCAGGCGGGCGATCTGCAGGCGCACCGAGGCCAGGGCCACGCTGTGCTCGCGGTCGCGGCGCTTGGCGGTGCGCGCGGCATCGAGGGCCTGGCGGGCCTGGAGGCGCTCGACCTGGCCCAGGTCGGCCAGGGACGGATCGCCGTCGAGGCTGCCGAGCTCGGCGGCCAGGCGGGCGACCGCCTGCTCGTGCTCGGCGGTGGACGGGGCGGCGGAGGCCGCGACGGACGCCAGGGCCAGGCCCAGGGCAAGCAGCAAGGACGGGAGCAGGCGCATGGTCAGCGGCCCTCGTTGACGAGCAGTCGGCGGCGCAGGTCGGCGTTGCGGGCCCCCTTGCTGTCCACGTCCTCGCGGGCCGCATCGAGCCGGGCGCGCACGCGGGCCAGGTCGGCGTTGGCCGCGGCGGCCTCGGCGAAGCGTTGGGCATCATCTTTCCGCCGCCGGTCGAGGGCATCCCGGGCCTGTTGCAGCTGCACCTTCGCGGTTGCCAGCGGGCCAGCGGCTTCCCCCCGGGGCTGGGCACGTTCGGCAGCGGCCACCGCACGCTCGGCCTCGGCCAGGCGCTGCACGGGATCGGCGGCCGCGGGGCCGGCGGCCAGGAGCAGCGCCAGGGCCGGCGCGAGATGGATTTTTCGCGGGGATAGTGTCATAACGCGGTCTCACGGACGGGCGGTCGGGCGATGCGTAGTGTAGCCCCGGCCCCGGTCGACGGGGACACCAGGGAATCCAAGGACTAGCACATGGACATCGGCTATTTCCTGAAGCTGATGACGGAGAAGAACGCGTCGGACATGTTCCTGACGACCGGCGCGCCCGTCTACATCAAGGTCGAAGGCAAGCTCTACCCGCTGGGCAATACCGGCCTGCCCGCCGGCATGGTCAAGAAGATCGCCTACTCGCTGATGGACGAGGGCCAGGTGCCCGCCTTCGAGCGCGACCTCGAGTTCAACATGGCCATCGCGGTCAAGGAGACCGGGCGCTTCCGCGTCAACGTCTTCAAGCAGCGCGGCGAAGTGGGCATGGTGATCCGCGCGATCAAGTCCGAAATCCCGAGCATCGACCAGCTCAAGCTGCCGAACGTGCTCAAGGACATCGTGATGGAGCAGCGCGGCCTGGTGCTGGTGGTCGGCTCCACCGGCTCGGGCAAGTCCACGACGCTGGCGGCGATGATCGACCACCGCAACAGCCAATCCACCGGCCACATCCTCACCATCGAGGACCCGATCGAGTTCCTGCACAAGCACAAGAAGTCGATCGTCAACCAGCGCGAGGTCGGCCTGGACACCCATGCCTTCCACAACGCGCTCAAGAACGCCATGCGCGAGGCGCCGGACGTCATCCTGATCGGCGAGATCCTCGACGCCACCACGATGGAATCGGCGATCGCCTTCGCCGAGACCGGCCACCTGTGCCTGGCCACCCTGCACTCGAACAACGCCGACCAGACCCTGGACCGCATCCTGAACTTCTTCCCGGAGACGGCCCACAAGAACGTGCTGATGAACCTCTCGCTCAACCTCAAGGCGGTCATCAGCCAGCGCCTGGTGATCGGCAAGGACGGCAAGCGCCTGCCGGCGGTGGAGATCCTGATCAACACGCCGATGATCCGCGACCTCATCCGCCGCGGCGAGGTGCACGAGATCAAGGAAGCGATGGACAAGTCGCTGCAGGAAGGCATGCAGACCTTCGACCAGTCCCTGTTCCGGATGTACAAGGAAGGCAAGGTCGAGCTGGAGGAGGCGCTGCGCAAGGCCGATTCGCGCGACGGCCTGGCCCTGAAGATCCGCCTCTCGGAAGGCGCCTCCGGCGAGCACGACCCCTACGCCGACATGTACAACGCCAACGCGGGCAGCGGCTTCTGAGGCGCGCTCAGCCGGCCGCGGGCGCGTCCGGCTGGTTCTCCGGCCGGGCGGCCTCGAAGGCCGGCTCGGACAGGCAGCGGGCGGTGATGCGCCGGACCGTCGGATAAGGCGCCATGTCCACGCCGAAACGCTCGGCGTTGAACACCTGCGGCACCAGGCAGCAATCGGCCATCGTCGGCACGTCGCCGTCGCAGAAGTCGCCGGTGGACGGGTGGTCGACCAGCACGTCCTCCACCGCCGACAGGCCCACCTCGATCCAGTGCCGGACCCAGGCCTCGCGCTCGGGCAGGGGCACGTTCCAGGTGCCTTCGAAGAACTGCAGCACCCGCAGGTTGTTGAGCGGGTGGATGTCGCAGGCGATCATCTGGGCGATGGCGCGAACGCGGGCGCGGTCGCGCACGGTGGCCGGCATCAGGGCCGGCGTGGGCCAGTTCTCGTCCAGGTACTCCATGATCGCCATCGACTGGCGCAGCACCCGGTTGCCGTGCAGCAGCACCGGCACCAGCTCCTGGGGATTGAGGTCGGCGAAGGCGCGCGAATGCTGTTCGCCGCCGTTGTTGACCAGGTGCACCGGCACCAGCTCGAAGGGCAGCGCCTTGAGGTTGAGCGCGATGCGAACCCGGTAGGCGGCACTGGAGCGCCAGTACGAATACAGCCGGATGGACCCGTGGTACATGCCCGTCGCCTCCCCTCGCGCGCCCGGTCGAACCGCCGGGTCGGGCCCAGCATACGCCCGCCCGCGCGTCGGTAGGAGGGCGCCCAGGCCCGCGGCCCGGGGACGGGCCGCCTGGACCGGGAGGACCGGCGTCCGGGCGGCCCCGCAGGCCCGCCCGGCGGGACCTCAGGCCCGGGTGATCACCTGTTCGATGGCGCCGAAGATGTCGGTGCCGTCACGCGCCTTCATCTCGATGCGGACGGTGTCGCCGAAAGCCATGAACGGGGTGCTGGGCTTGCCGTCGCGCAGGGCCTCGACCGTGCGTTGCTCGGCGAAGCAGCTGGCGCCCAGCGAGGTGTCCTCGTTGGCGACCGTGCCCGAACCGACGATCGTGCCGGCCGACAGCGGGCGGGTCTTGGCCGCGTGCGCCACCAGCTGGGCGAAGTCGAACTGCATGTCCACGCCCGCCTCGGGCGCGCCGAACCACTTGCCGTTGACGTGGGTCAGCAGCGGCAGGTGCACCTTGTTGCCCTGCCAGGCCTCGCCCAGTTCGTCGGGCGTGACGAAGACCGGGCTGAGCGCCGAACGCGGCTTGGACTGCAGGAAGCCGAAGCCCTTGGCCAGCTCGTTCGGGATCAGGTTGCGCAGCGAGACGTCGTTGACCAGGCCCACCAGCTGGATGTGCTGCGCGGCCTGCGCCGGCGAGGCGCCCTGCGGCACGTCGTCGGTGACGACCACCACCTCGGCCTCGAGATCGATGCCGTAGGCCTCGTCGGCCACCAGCACCGGGTCGCGCGGGCCGTAGAAACCGGCGCTGACCGCCTGGTACATCAACGGGTCGCTGTAGAAGCTCTCGGGCACCTCGGCGCCGCGCGCCTTGCGCACCCGCGCCACGTGCGGCAGGTAGGCGCTGCCGTCCACGAACTCATAGGCCCGCGGCAGGGGCGCCGCGAACTGGCGGAAGTCCACCGCGAACACCGGCTCGCCGTTGATGGTCTCCGCGGCCGACAGCTCCAGCGCCTCGTACACGCCGTTCAGGCGCGGCGCGGCATTGGACCAGTCCTCGAGCGCGCGCTGCATCGTCGGCGCGATGTCCGGCACGCGCACCGCGCGCGCCAGGTCTTTCGACACCACCACCAGCGTGCCGTCGCGGCCGCCTTCCTTGAGGGATCCGAGCTTCATCCGTGTCTCCTGTGGGGCGCGCGGCTCAGCGCTTGCCCGGGTCGAAATGCTTGCGCAGGCCCTGCCAGCAGGCCTGGTAGTCGCGCTGGCGGTTGGCCGCCGACAGCGCCTGCGCGGTCGGACGGATCACGTGGCGCGACTCGAACATGAAGGCCATGGTGTCCCGCACCACGTCCGGCTTCGAGAGGTCGGCCGTGGTGGCCTTCCCCAACGTGGCCTCGTCCGGGCCATGGCCGCTCATGGAATTGTGCAGCGAACTGCCTCCCGGCACGAAGCCCTCGGCCTTGGCGTCGTAGGCGCCGTGCACCAGGCCCATGAACTCGCTGGCGATGTTGCGGTGGAACCAGGGCGGCCGGAAGGTGTCCTGGGCCACCAGCCAGCGCGGCGGGAAGATCACGAAGTCGATGTTGCTCACGCCCTCGCTGTCGCTGGGCGAATGCAGCACCAGGAAGATCGAGGGGTCGGGATGGTCGAAGCTGATCGAGCCGATGGTGTTGAAGCGGCGCAGGTCGTACTTGCAGGGCGCGTAATTGCCGTGCCAGGCCACCACGTCCAGCGGCGAGTGGCCGATGCCGGCGCGCCACAGGCCACCCTGGAACTTGCCGACCAGTTCGAAATCGCCTTCGCGGTCTTCGTACGCCGCCACCGGCGCGAGGAAATCGCGCGGGTTGGCCAGGCCGTTGCTGCCGATCGGGCCGAGGTCGGGCAGCTTGAACATCGCGCCGAAGTTCTCGCAGACGTAGCCGCGCGCGGCGCCGTCGGGCAGCGAGACGCTGAAGCGGATGCCGCGCGGGATCAGCGCGATCTCCTGCGGCCCGACCTCCAGCGTGCCCAGCTCGGTGGCGATGCGCAGCCGGCCCTGCTGGGGCACGACCAGCAGCTCGCCGTCGGCGTCGTAGAAGAACCGGCCGTCCATGTCCTTGTTGGCCGCGTACAGGTGCACGCCCATGCCGCCCTGCCCCGGGCCGCCGTTGCCGGCCATCGTGTAGAGGCCGTCGAGCCAGTCGGTGGGCGCCGGGGGCATCGGCAGCGGGCTCCAGCGCAGCTGGTCCGGCGTCACCGGGCCGTGGCCGAAATCATTGTGGAACGACGCGTGCGCCAGCAGCGAGAACGGCCCGTGCATGGCCGCCGGGCGGATCCGGTACATCCAGGTCCGCCGGTTGCTGTGCCGCGGCGCGGTGAAGGCCGTGCCGCTGATCTGCTCGTTGTACAGCCCGTAGGGGCAACGCTGCGGCGAATTCCTGCCTTCCGGCAGCGCCCCCGGCAATGCCTCGGTCGCGAACTCGTTCCCAAACCCACTCAGGTACGTCAGGCTCATCGTCGGGTCTCGTGTCTTGTTCTTGCCGCGGATCTATGCGGAAGACCGCGGACAGGGCGGAAGCGCTTTCCGATAATCTTCTGCTTTATCCGCGTTCATCCGCGTCAATCCGTGGCCAAACCGGCTCTCAAAGCACGCCGCGGCGCATCTGGTCGCGCTCGATGGACTCGAACAGGGCCTGGAAGTTGCCCTCGCCGAAGCCCTCGTTGCCCTTGCGCTGGATGATCTCGAAGAAGATCGGGCCGAAGGCGTTCTGGGTGAAGATCTGCAGCAGCTTGCGCTCCTTGGTCTCCATGTCGGCGTCGATCAGGATCGAGTTCCTGCGCAGGCGGGCCACGTCCTCGCCGTGGTTCGGGATGCGCTGGTCGATCACCTCGAAATAGGTGTCCGGGGTCTCGAGGAACTTCACGCCCGCCTTGTGCATCGCCTCCACCGATCCGTAGATGTCGTCGGTGAACAGCGCGATGTGCTGGATGCCTTCGCCCTGGTACTCGCGCAGGTACTCGTTGATCTGGCTCTTCTCGTCGCTCGACTCGTTGAGCGGGATGCGCACCACGCCGTCCGGCGCGGTCATCGCCTTCGACAGCAGGCCGGTCTTGGCGCCCTTGATGTCGAAGTAGCGGATCTCGCGGAAGTTGAACAGCTTCTCGTAGTAGTCCGACCACTTCTGCATGTTGCCCACGAACAGGTTGTGGGTGAGGTGGTCGATGAAGGTCAGGCCGAAGCCCTTCGGGTGCTGGTCGACGCCCGGCAGCGGCTCGTAGTCGGCGTAGAGGTCGTCGCGGCCGTCGTCGATCAGGTAGAGCATGCAGTCGCCGATGCCCTTGATCACCGGCGCGTCCACGGCGCGGGTCTCGGCCCGGTGGTCCTGGCGCTCGCCGCCGTGGGCCAGCACGTGGGCCAGCACCGTTTGCGAGGGCTGCCGGAAGCGGATGGCGAAACCGCAGGCCGAGGGGCCGTGCTGGGCGGCGAAGTCGGCGGCGAAGGACCCGGCCGATTCGTTGAGCAGGAAGTTGATGGTGCCCTGGCGGAACAGGGTGATCGGACGGTGGCGATGACGGGCCACGGCGGTGAAGCCAAGGGTGCGCAGGTAGGCGGCCATGGACTCGCCGCGGCCGGCCGGGGCGGCGAATTCGACGAACTCGAAGCCGTTGATGCCCATGGGGTTTTCGAAGGTGGTCGGCTGCATGCCGAGGTTCGGGGCGGTCTGGGGCTGGGCGCTCATGGCGGACTCCTGCGGACGGGTGGCGCCTTGCGCCGGGAAGGCGTCCGTTATAGTTTCAACTGAAACCATTTTCAAGGTGCGGCGCGGCATGGCCGACAGCGACCTGCTCGACCTGGAACATTTCCTGCCCTACCGGCTCTCGGTGCTGTCGAACCGCATCAGCCTGCAGATCGCCCGACTCTACGCCGACCGCTTCGGCCTGGGCATCACCGAATGGCGGGTGCTGGCGGTCCTGGGGCGGCATCCGGGCCTGTCGGCCCGCGAGGTGGCCGAGCGCACGGCCATGGACAAGGTGGCGGTCAGCCGGGCCATCGCCTCCCTGGTCGAGGCCGGCCGCATCGCCCGCGACACCGACGGCGGCGACCGCCGGCGCTCGGTGCTGCAGCTCAGCCCGGCGGGCGAAGCCATCTACCGCGAGGTCGCCCCCCTGGCCCTGGCCTACCAGGCCCGCCTGCTCGAGGGCCTGCCCCCCGAGCAGCGCACCACCCTCGACCACCTCCTCACCCACATGGAGAAAGCCGTACCTGGTTGATTTTCTTTTTCGCTGAGACTGCTTCTCAGCGAAAAA
>JAYRTA010000084.1:0-7115 GCA_041919875.1 Arenimonas sp. | reverse complement strand
GCGAGGTGCACCGCTTCCTGGCCGAACGCATCTTCGCCTGCGAGATGGCGGGGATCGCCAAGAAGCGCCTGGTGCTCGATCCGGGCTATGGCTTCGGCAAGTCCACCGAACACAACCTGCGGCTGCTGCGCCAGCAGTCGCGCCTGCTCGACCTGGGCCTGCCGGTGCTGGCCGGCCTCTCGCGCAAGCGCAGCCTCGGCGACCTGACCGGCCGGCCGGCCGGCGAACGGGTGTTCGCGTCCGTGGCGGCGGCGGTGCTGGCCGCGGAATACGGCGCGCGCCTGCTGCGCGTGCACGATGTCGCGGCGACCGTGGACGCGCTCAAGGTCTGGTCGGCCGTCGCCGCCCAGCCCGGCCCCGCCGCCGCGCCGGCCCGGCCGGCGATCCGCTGGCCGGACGAAGACTGATCCCGCGCTGGTCAATCCTTGACCAAACCCATTGACACCCGCGCTGCTGCTGGCGCGTGGCGATCCGTCCACAGGACTTCTCCCAGGCTTGTCCACAGGCGGTGTGGACACGCGCGCGGGCCTGGTCAAAAACTGCCCAATCCCGCGCCAGGCCGCGCCAGGCCTGGCGCACAGGCGATCACCCACAGGCTTGTCCCGACGGCTATCCACAGGCCCTGTGGACGAACCGTGCGCGCGGCTCAGGCGCTGGCCTGGCGCTCCCGGAAGGCGCGGGCGCGCGGATCCATCACCCGGTGCCAGAGCGGCGGCAGCAGGGCCAGCACGAACATCGCCGCGTAGCCGCCCGGCAGATGCGGGCTGTCGGCGTGGTGGCGAAGCACGGCGTAGCGCCGCTTGGGGAAGGCGTGGTGGTCGGAGTGGCGCTGGAGCTGGAACAGCAGCCAGTTCGACAGCGCGTAATCGGAGTTCCAGCTGTGCAGGGGGGTGGTGCGCTCGTAGCGGCCATCGGCGCCGCGCCGGCGTTCGAGCCCGTAATGCTCGATGTAGTTGATCACTTCGAGCGTGGCGGCCGCGGCCAGGCCCTGGGCGAGGAAGAAGGCCAGCCCGGCCGCCCCGAGCCAGGCCCAGGCGCCCGCCGCGGCGGCCAGCCAGACGGCCGTCCAGGCCAGCATCTCGTTGCGCCAGTGCAGCGCCGGCAGGCCCAGGCCGCGCAGGCGCCTTGCTTCCAGCCGCCAGGCGTTGCGGCTGTTGGCCCAGAGCGCGCGCGGCACGAAGCGCCACGAGGACAGGCCCAGGGGCGCGCTGGAGGCATCCTCGGGCGTGGAGACATGCACGTGGTGGCCGCGCAGGTGCTCGATCTTGAACCCGTGGTAGCCCACGCTGGCGAGCAGCAGGCCACCGACCAGGGGCTCGAGCCGGCCGTCCTTGTGGATGAGTTCGTGCGCCGTGTTGATCGCGAGGATGCCGCCGACGACGCCCTGCGACAGCACCCAGCCCGCGATGCCCAAGGGGCCCAGCCCGGCACCGGTGATCCAGTGCGCGGACCAGGCCAGCACGGCCACCTGCACCGGCAGGCAGGCCAGGGTGAGCGCGCGGAACCAGGGCGCGCGCGCCACCGCGGCCTCGGACCGCGCGGGTACGTTCACCGGGTCGTGCCCGAGCCCGTAGTCCAGCGCCGGCAGCACCACGAACAGGAAGAACAGCGGGAACCAGGCCATCGCCCCGGGCTGGCCGCTGGCCTGCCCCAGCCAGGCGGCGGCGGGCATCAGCGCCGGCACGATGAACACGAGCAGGAAGGCCAGGGCTTTGCGGGTCGGCATGCGGCGCTCTCCGGGTCGCGGGGAGCCTACACTCGGGCCGGGCAGGGCGCATCCGGGCCGCGGCGCGTTCGCGCTAAGCTTGCCCGGCCTTCCGCCGAGCCCGACCGCCCATGAGCGATTTCTCCCCGCTGCACATCACCTTCGCCGTCTACATCCTGGGCATGGTCGGCATCGGCCTGGCGGCCTGGTTCTACACCCGCAGCTTCGACGACTACATCCTGGGCGGCCGCTCGCTCGGGCCGTTCGTCACCGCGCTCAGCGCCGGCGCCTCGGACATGAGCGGCTGGCTGCTGCTGGGCCTGCCCGGCGCGCTGTACCTGGGCGGACTGTCGGAAGCCTGGATCGCCATCGGGCTGGTGATCGGCGCCTGGGCCAACTGGCGCTACGTGGCCGCGCCGCTGCGCCTGTACACCGAGCGCAGCCAGAACGCACTGACGCTGCCGGACTATTTCACCCACCGCTTCGAGGACCACAACAAGCTGCTGCGGATCTTCTCGGCCCTGGTGATCCTGGTGTTCTTCGCCATCTATTGCGCCTCGGGCATCGTCGCCGGCGCGCGCCTGTTCGAATCGGTGTTCAACGTGCCCTATGCGCAGGCGATGTGGTACGGCGCCGCGGCCACGATCGCCTACACCTTCATCGGCGGCTTCCTGGCGGTGAGCTGGACCGATACCGTGCAGGCCACGCTGATGATCTTCGCCCTGATCCTGACGCCGGTGGTGGTGATGCTCAGCCTTGGCGGCCCGGGCGAAAGCATCGCCCTGGTGCAGCAGCTCGATCCGGCCAAGCTCGACCTCTTCCGCGGCACCACGGTGGTCGGCATCGTCTCGCTGCTGGCCTGGGGCCTGGGCTACGTGGGCCAGCCGCACATCCTGGCGCGCTTCATGGCGGCCAAGTCGGTGCATGCCATCCCGGCCGCCCGGCGCATCGGCATGGCCTGGATGGTGCTGTGCCTGGCCGGGGCGATGGCCGTGGGCTTCTTCGGCATCCCGTACTTCGCCCAGCACCCGGGCCAGGCCGGGCCGGTGGACGCGAACGCCGAGCGCGTGTTCATCGAACTGGCGACGGTGCTGTTCAATCCCTGGGTCGCGGGCATCCTGCTCTCGGCGATCCTGGCGGCGGTGATGAGCACGCTCAGCTGCCAGCTGCTGGTGTGCTCGAGCGCGATCACCGAGGACTTCTACAAGGGCTTCCTGCGGCCCCGCGCCGGGCAGGCCGAGCGGGTCTGGGTGGGACGCCTGGCCGTGCTCGCGGTGGCCGCGCTGGCGATCTGGCTGGCGGCCGATCCCGACAGCCGCGTGCTGGGCCTGGTGAGCTACGCCTGGGCCGGTTTCGGCGCGGCCTTCGGCCCGGTCGTGGTGCTGTCCCTGGTCTGGAAAGGCATGACCCGCAACGGCGCCCTGGCCGGCATGATCGTCGGCGCGGCGACCGTGATCGCCTGGAAGCAGCTGTTCGCGGCATCCACCGGCCTGTACGAGATGGTGCCGGGGGTGCTGATGGCCACGCTGGCGATCGGCGTCTTCAGCCGGGTCGGCGCGCGCCCCTCGCCGGCCATGCACGGCCTGTTCGAGCACGTGCAGGACGAGCTTCGCCGCGCCCGCGGCTGAACATGGAAGATTCCCGCCCGCTGGCCATCGCCCTGATGGGGCCGACGGCGTCCGGCAAGACCGCGCTGGCCCTGGACTGGGCGGCCGAACTCGACACCGAGGTGGTGAGCGTGGATTCGGCCCTGGTGTACCGCGGCCTGGACATCGGCGCGGCCAAGCCGGGCCGGGACGTGCTGGCGCGCATCCGCCACCACCTCGTGGACGTGCGCGACCCGCACGACGTCTATACGGCCGCCGACTTCGCCCGCGATGCGCTCGCCGCCATGCAGGGCCTGGCCGCCCGCGGCCGCGTGCCCCTGCTGGTGGGCGGCACCGGCCTGTATTTCAGCGCCCTGTTCGAGGGGCTGTCGGCCCTGCCCGAGGCCGACCCCGCCTTGCGCGCGCGCCTGCAGGCCGAGGCCGACGCGCGCGGCTGGCCGGCCCTGCATGCCGAACTCGCCGCGGTGGACCCGGCGGCGGCCGGTCGCATCAAGCCCGGCGACCGCCAGCGCATCACCCGTGCGCTCGAGGTCTGGCGCGGTACCGGCCGCGCCATCAGCGATTGGCAGGCCGATGCCGGCGACCGGCGTCCGTTTCCGTTCCGGGTCCTGCCGCTGGTGCTGGCGCCGGCGGACCGCGCCGTCCTGCATGCGCGCATCCAGGCGCGCTTCGACGCGATGCTGGCGGAAGGCTTCCTGGACGAGGTGCGCGCCCTGCGCGCCCACGCCCGCCTGCACCCGGACCTGCCGGCCATGCGGGCGGTCGGCTACCGCCAGGCCTGGTCGCACCTGGCCGGCGAGACCGACGCCGCCACGTTCCGCGCCCAGGCCATCGCCGCGACCCGGCAACTGGCCAAGCGGCAACTGACCTGGCTCCGCGCGCGCCCGGCGCTGCGCTGGCTCGATCCGCAGTCGCAGCGCGGGGACCTCGAGGCCGCGCGCGCGGACTTCCTCACGCGGCGCTGACCCGGCGGGGCTGCTAGAATCGGGCCATTCGCGGCCACGGACCCCTTTGGCCGCACCTCGCGCCAGCTGGCGCGCCACAAGAAGAACACGGAGTCCGTGCCATGTCCAAAGGCCAGTCCCTTCAGGATCCTTTCCTCAACGCCCTGCGCCGCGAGCGCATCCCGGTGTCCATCTACCTGGTCAACGGCATCAAGCTGCAGGGCACCATCGAGAGCTTCGACCAGTTCGTGGTCCTGCTGCGCAACACGGTCAGCCAGATGGTCTACAAGCACGCGATTTCCACCGTGGTGCCGGCGCGCAACGTGCGCGTGGGCCCGGGCGGCGGCCAGGTGGCCTCGTCCCACGATGACGACGGCGAGGCGGGCCAGGACGATTGAGCGCCCGGCTGACGCATGTTTGAGCGCGCACGCAAGGGCGAGCGCGCCCTCCTGATCCAACCGCATCCGCCCGGTTCGCAGGACCCGGCGCGGCTCGAGGAATTCACCGAACTGGCCCGCTCGGCCGGCGCGACCGTGGTCGCCACGCTCACCGCCCGGGTCGAGCGCCCGCATCCGGCCTACTACATCGGTACCGGCAAGCTCGAAGAGGTGCAGTCGGCCCTGGCGGCGACCGAGGCCGACGTCGTGCTGGTGAACGAGCTGCTCAGCCCGGCCCAGGAACGCAACCTCGAGCGCGCGCTCAAGCGCCGCGTCGTCGACCGCACCGGCCTGATCCTGGACATCTTCGCCCAGCGCGCCGCCAGCCACGAAGGCAAGCTGCAGGTCGAACTCGCCCAGCTCAAGCACTGGGCCACGCGCCTGGTGCGCGGCTGGACCCACCTCGAGCGCCAGCGCGGCGGCGCGATCGGCCTGCGCGGCCCGGGCGAGACCCAGCTCGAGCTCGACAAGCGCATGCTGCAGAAGAAGCTCGAGTCGCTTCAGGCGCGGCTGGCGAAGGTGCAGGTGCAGCGCGACCAGATGCGGCGCGCGCGCCTGCGCAACGACATCCCGCGCGTTGCCCTGGTCGGCTACACCAACGCCGGCAAGTCCACCCTGTTCAACGCCCTCACCGGCGCCGGCGTCTACGCCGACGACCGCCTGTTCGCCACGCTCGACCCGACCACGCGCCGGGTCGAGGGCGTCGCGCCCCTGGTGCTGTCCGATACCGTCGGCTTCGTGCGCGACCTGCCGCACGAACTGGTCGCCGCCTTCCGCTCGACCTTGTCGGAGGCGCGCGACGCCGACCTGCTGTTGCACGTGGTGGACGCCGCCGACGAGCACCGCGACGAACGCATCGCCCAGGTGGACGCGGTGCTGGCCGAGATCGGCGCCGGCGACCTGCCGCAGCTGCTGGTCTTCAACAAGATCGACCGGATCGAGGGCGCGGCGCCGCGTCGCGACCCGGAGGTCGAGGGCCGGGCGCGGGTCTGGCTGTCGGCCCGCACCGGCGAGGGCCTGGATGGCCTGCGGGATGCCCTGGTCGAGCGATTCCTCGATCGCCGCCTGCGCGCCCGGCTGGACCTGGGCGCCGGCGACGGCCGCCTGCGCGCCCGCCTGCACGACGTGGGCGCGGTGGCGCAGGAGAAGGCGCGTGAAGACGGCGGCTGGCAGCTGGGCCTGGACCTGCCCCTGGCGGTGGCCGAGCGCCTGGCGGCCGAGCCGGGCGGCCATCCGCTGCAGGCCCTCTTGCTTGTGGCACCCCCAGCCCCTACCTACAATCCCGACACCCATTGAAATCGCTCGCCGCCCCCCCGGGCGGCGCGGCGCGACGGAGCAAGCATGGCCTGGAACACGCCTGGCAAGGGCAACCAAGAGCCCCCGCGCGGCAATCGCGGCGGTGGCAACGACGTGGACGCCTTCATCGAGCGGCTCAAGGGCATGCTCGGCGGGGGTGGTGGCCGCGGCGGCCCGGCGGCGGGCGCGGGCTTCAATCCGCTGCCCTGGCTGCTGCTGCTGGTCGGCGTCTGGGCGGTGTTCAACAGTTTCAAGCTGGTCGAGGAGCAGCAGCGCGGCGTCGTGCTGCGCTTTGGCGACGTGAACCGGATCATGGAGCCCGGCGCCAACTTCAAGTGGCCCTGGCCGGTGGAGACGGTGCGCATGGTGGACGCCACCAGCGTGATCGAGATCACCGACCAGGTGCGCGTGCTGACCCGCGACGAGAACATCATCGACATCAAGTTCAACGCCCAGTACCGCCGCGAAGACCCGGAGACATTCCTCTACGGCTCCGCCAACGCCGAGGCGACGCTCAAGGACGCGGCCGAGAGCGCCGTGCGCGAGGTGGTGGGCCGCAGCGACATGGACACGGTGCTGTTCGACCGCGCCGAACTGGTGATCACGGCCCAGCAGCGCCTCCAGGAATCACTCAACCTCTACAAGACCGGCCTGACGGTGGTGAACTTCAACCTGCAGGACGCCCGTCCGCCGGAAGAGGTGAAGCAGGCCTTCGACGACGCCATCGCCGCCCGCGAAGACCGCCAGCGCGCCGAGAACGAGGCCAAGGCCTACGCCAGCCAGGTCGTGCCGGAGGCGCGCGGCGTCGCCGCCCGCCTGCGCACCGAGGCCGAGGGCTACCGCGCCGCCGCGATCGCCCGCTCCGAGGGCGACGCCCAGCGCTACAGCCTGCTGGGCGCCGAATACCGCAAGGCGCCCGAAGTCACCCGCCGCCGCCTGTACCTGGAGACCATGCAGCAGGTGCTGGCCGCCAACCCCAAGGTGGTGGCCGGCGACAGCGGCAACATCCTGTACCTGCCCGTGGGCGGCGCCGCCGCGCCGCGCCAGGCGCCGGCCGAAGCGCCGGTGATCCGACTGCCCGCCACCCAGGCCGAGGTCGCGCCGCCGGCGGCGCGCACGCCGCGCG
>JAYRTA010000083.1:0-7124 GCA_041919875.1 Arenimonas sp. | reverse complement strand
GCGAAGTCGGTCATTTCGATGTCAATGCCGCCATTTAAAGCCGTACCTGGTTGATTTTCATCCGTGGATGAAAATCAACCAGGTACGGCTTTTCGTATCCTTTCATCGCGAAGAAGCGATATATTGCCGGCCAGGCCACCGGACCCGAGCCCATGACCCAGGTCAGCTTCGAATTCTTCCCGCCCAAGACCGACGAGCAGCGCAGCCAGCTCGAGCGCACCGTGCGCAAGCTCAAGGCGTATTCGCCGCGCTTCGTGTCGGTCACCTTCGGGGCCGGCGGGTCCACCCTGTCCTACACCGGCGAGACCGTGCGCGGGCTGCGCGACCAGCACGGCCTGGACGGCGTGCCCCACCTGAGCTGCGTCGGCGGCAGCCTGGCCGAGATCCGCGCCCTGCTGGCCGACTACCGCGCCATGGGCTGCACCCGCATCGTCGCCCTGCGCGGCGACCTGCCCTCGGGCATGGCCCGCCCCGGCGACTTGCCCTACGCCAGCGACCTCGTGCGCTTCATCCGCGACGAGCACGGCGACCACTTCCACATCGAAGTCGGCTGCTACCCCGAAACCCACCCCCAGGCCGGCGATGCCCACGCCGACCTGCGCCACTTCCAGGCCAAGGTCGACGCCGGCGCCGACGGCGCCATCACCCAGTACTTCTTCAATCCCGACGCCTATTTCCGCTTCGTCGACGACGCCCGCCGCGCCGGCATCACCATCCCCATCGTGCCGGGCATCATGCCGATCTCGAACTTCTCCCAGCTCCGGCGTTTTTCCGAAGCCTGCGGCGCCGAAATCCCACGCTGGATCGCGAAGCGGATGCAGGCCTACGGCGACGATGCCGACGCCATCCGCGAATTCGGCGCCGACGTGGTCGCCGCCCTGTGCCGGCGCCTGGTCGAGGGCGGCGCGCCCGAGCTGCACTTCTACACGCTGAACCTGGCCAAGCCGACCGAGTCCGTGCTCGCCCGACTGGCCTGAAGCCGCGCTAGGCTGCGGCGATGCTCCGCCGCCTCCTCCTGTGCCTGGCCCTCGCCAACCTGCCCGCGCCCGCGGCGGCGCAAGCGGTCTACCGCTGCACCGATGCGGAAGGCCGCGCGGTGTTCACCGACCAGCCCTGCGAATCGATCCAGGCCGTGCCGCGCGCCGCCCCCGGCGAGGCCGCGCCCCTCGGCGCCACGCTCGGCGGCCAGGCCGCGCTGGGCTGCGCGCGCACGCCCGAGGCCCTGCGCCAGGGCGTGCGGATCGCGCTCTCGGCCGGCGATGTGAACCGGCTCGCGAACTACTACCACTGGCCCGGCACCGGCCGCGGCGCGGCGCGCTACGTGATGGACACCCTGGAGGCCATCGCGGCCCGCCCCCTGGTCGGCCTGGACTGGTGGCCGCCGCGGGAGGCGCGGGCCGGGGCGGCGGCGACCGGGGCAAACGGCCCTGGCCATGCCCTCGAAGACCCTCGCAGCCTCGCGACCCGCGCCGGGAATCCAGCGACGGGCGAGGTCGGAGGGGCCCCCGACGTCGCATCGGACATCGCGGCAAGCGACCGCCCCGCGGCCGATGCGCCCTGGCGCGAGCCCCGGGGCCGCGAGCCCGCCCCGACCGACCCACGGCCGCAACCATCGCCCGGCCCCGCGGCAGGCCTCGCGACGCCCGCCGGGTCCCCGCTCCACCCGGGCGAAGCGTCCCTGCCCCCGCGCGCCGCCCTGCCCGCCCTGCGCGCCGAACAGGCCGGCGGCCCGGGCGACGCCGGCGCCTACCGCACCGATTTCCGCCTGCGCCGCCACGCCGGCTGCTGGTGGATCGAATTGTGACGACCGGCGGCCGCGGCCCCCGCACGCCGCTGGCTACAATGCGCGCTTCGCCCAGGAGCCCGCCATGACCCAGCGCTACCCCGACTTCATCTGGCACAACGGCGCCATCAAGCCCTGGGCCGAAGCCACCGTGCACGTGATGGCGCATGGCCTGCACTACGGCAGCTCGGTGTTCGAAGGCATCCGCAGCTATCCCACGCCCAAGGGCCAGGCGATCTTCCGCCTCGACGACCACCTCAAGCGCCTCTACGCCTCGGCCAAGATCTACGACATGGCCATCCCCTACGACCAGGCCACCCTGGCCGCGGCCTGCAAGGCGGTGATCACGGCCAACGGGCTGGCCCGCGCCTACCTGCGCCCGATCGCCTACCGCGGCCTGGGCGGCTTCGGCCTGTCGGCCGACACGCCCACCGATGTCGCCATCGCCGCCTGGCACATGGGCCCCTACCTGGGCCCGGACGTGCTCGAGGCCGGCATCGATGCCTGCGTGTCGAGCTGGCAGCGCTTCGCGCCCAACACCATCCCCGCCGGCGCCAAGGCCGGCGGCAATTACCTCAGTGGCCAGCTGGTGGCGCGCGAGGCCCGCCGCCTGGGCTTCGGCGAAGGCATCGCGCTGGCCTCCACCGGCCTGCTCAGCGAAGGCGCCGGCGAGAACCTGTTCCTGGTCTTCGACGGCGCGCTGCACACCACGCCGGTGAGCGCGGCCCTGCTCAACGGCATCACGCGCAATACGATCATCCAGCTGGCGCGCGCCCACGGCATCGAGGTGGTCGAGCGCGACATGCCGCGCGAATACCTGTACCTGTGCGACGAGCTCTTCATGTGCGGCACCGCCGCCGAGATCACGCCGATCCGCAGCGTCGATGGCCGCCCGGTCGGCACCGGCCAGCCCGGCGCCCTCACCCGCCGCCTCCAGGACCTGTTCTTCGGCCTCTTCGAAGGCCGCACCCCGGCGCCGGCCGCCTGGCTCGATTACGTGTGAGGGGTTTGGGCCGCGGAGCTACGCGGATGGACGCGCACAGGAAAAAACCTAAGGCACAAAGCGCAAGGTCGCCACGGCGCCGCGTTCGGGGCGGGGCATGATGCTGACGCGCCACTGGTAGAGCTCGCACAGGCGGCGGACGATGGACAGGCCGATGCCGCCGCCGACGGTGCCGCCGGCGCCGGAGCCGCGGTAGCCGCGTTCGAACAGGCGCAGCGCGTCTTCCTCGCTCAGGCCCGGGCCGGTGTCCTCGATCGTCACCTGGCCGGCCTGCACCGTGATCACCACCTCGCCCTCGGCCGTGTACTTGCAGGCATTGCCGACCAGGTTTCCCAGGGCCACCGACAGCACCGCCTCCGGGGCGTCCACGAAGACATCGTCCGGGCCTTCCACGCGGATCTGCACCGGCTTCTGGCCCAGCTGCGGCTTGCTGGCCTCGGCCAGCTGCAGGGCCAGGCGGCGCAGGTTGGTGTGGCCGGTGCCGCGCTCGTTGCGCGACAGCATCAACAGCGCGGTCGTGAGATCGGTGCACTGCTGCGCGGCGCGATCGATGCGCAGCAGGCGCTGGCGGGTCTTGTCGGGCAGGTCGGGGTTGGCCAGCAGCAGCTCGGTCGCGCCGCGGATCACCGCCAGCGGCGTGCGCAACTCGTGGCTCACGTCGGAATTGAACTCGCGGTCGCGCTTGACCATCGAGGTCATGCGCTCGGCGTAATCGTCCAGGGCCGAGGCCAGCTGTCCCACTTCGTCGTCGGCGAACTGCGGCGAGAGCTTCTCGGGACGCTCGCGCCCGCCCATGTCCTCCAGCCGCCGCGCCAGCTCGGTGACCGGACTGATCACCCGGCGCGAGGACCAGAAGCCCACCACCAGCGACAGCAGCGAGAACAGGGCCACCACGCCGATCAGCGAGTACATCAGCTGCTGCTGGCTCTCGCGCTCCTGGCCGATGTCGTAGCTGAGGAAGAACCAGTACTCGGCTTCCTTCTTCACCGCCAGCTTGTAGGCCCGGACCCGGCCATTGGCACCGGTCTCGGTGAGCTCGTGCACGCCCTCGGGCAGGTCGCGCCAGGCGAAGGGCACGTTGCCGAAGCGCCGCTTGGAGAACACGATGCCGCTGATCTTCTCGAACGGCAGGCCCACCGCATCCTCGGGATTGCGGTGGAACTGCTGGGCGTAGTCATCCACGTTCTGCAGCAGGGCTTCGCCGATCAGCTGGTCCTCCAGCCGCTCGCGGATCACCACGGTGGCCAGCGCGAACAGCGCGGTCAGCCCGAAACCGAGCAGGAAGAAGGAGACGATGATGCGGCTGCGAAGCCGGCTGCGGTAACGCATGGACTCAGCCGGCGTCGGGGGCGGCGATGCGGTAGCCGATGCCGTGGCGGGTCTGGATCAGGGGTTTGTCGAAGGGCTTGTCCACGGCCGCGCGCAGGCCATGGATGTGCACGCGCAGGGAATCGCTGTCGGGCAGCTCCTCGCCCCAGACCCGGGTCTCGAGCTCCTGGCGGGTGACCACCGAGGGCGCGGCTTCCATCAGCGACTGCAGGATCTTGAGCGCGGTCGGGTTGAGCTGCAGCAGCTTGCCGGCGCGCCGCACTTCCAGCGTGTCGAGGTTGTATTCCAGGTCGGCCACCTGCAGCACGCGCGGCTGGGTGGCCTTCCCGCGGCGCGCCAGCACCGACAGGCGCGCCTCCACTTCCTGCAGGGCGAAGGGCTTGACCAGGTAATCGTCGGCGCCGGAATCGAAGCCTTCGAGCTTGTGGTCGAGCGAGTCCCGGGCCGTGAGCATCAGCACCGGGGTCTGCTTGCGCCCTTCCTGCCGCAGCTTGCGGCAGACCTCCAGGCCATCCATGCCCGGGAGGTTGAGGTCGAGCACGATCGCATCGAAGTCGTTGACCACCGCCAGGTGCAGGCCGGTGACGCCATCGGCGGCGTAGTCCACGGTGTGGCCGCGGTCCTCGAGGTAGTCCCCGAGGTTGGCGGCGATGTCGCGGTTGTCTTCGACGACGAGGATGCGCATGGGTCAGTTGCTTTCCAGGCGCGGCGTCCGACCCTGGGCCTGCTGGAGGTTGTCGCGGTCGCGATCGGAGCGGCGGCGGCGCTCGGCGACGGTTTCGCACTTGGTGGTGCGGCGGTGCGAGCCGAGCACCTGCACGCGCTCGCACATCACGCGGCTGTCGGCGGCGGCCTGGGTGAGCACGGTGTTGATCTTTTCCTGCTCGTTGAAGACGCCGATCTTGGCCTGCTCGGACAACTCCTGCACCGAGCTCACGCCGTCGAGCCGCTCGGCGATGCGCGCCAGCGACTGCCGGACCATCTCGCGGTCGGCGGGGCTGATTTCCGAATACTTCTCGCCACCGGCAAGGTCGGATTCGATCTGGGAGCGCTGCGCGGCGAAGTCGCCCTCGGTCAGGGCGATCGGTGCCTTGGAGGCACCGGACGCGCCCATGGCGGGCACGTTGGCATAAGCCGACGGCGCGGCGACGGCGATCAGGGCGGCGATGAGGAGGTTGCGCATGGAGTGGCCTGGCTTGAGGTGGATGGGGTCTGCCGATCATGCCAGAGGCACGCGGCTTGTTCACCGGCAAGAAAAAGGCCCGGGCAGGCATCGAGATGCCGGCGCCGGGCCGAAAGGTTGCTACTGCCCCGATTGCCGCTAATCCGTTGAAGCCACCTGACGAGGAGGACCAAGGGGGTTATCGGCCCGGCAAGCCTAGGCGGGAACGTATTAAAGCGCCGTTAAATCAGCCGGACCCTTTTGCGGTCCGCCGACGGGCGGTCGCCCGGGGCCGGGCCTTCGGCCGGACGCCTTGTTCAGCCAGGGCGATGATCTCGGCGGCCACGTCCACGCCCGTTGCCCCTTCGATGCCCTCCAGGCCCGGGGACGAGTTCACTTCCAGCACCAATGGGCCGCGATTCGAGCGCAGAAGGTCCACGCCTGCAACACCGAGGCCCATGATGCGGGCCGCGCGCCGGGCCGTCTCTATCTCGGCCTCGCTGAGACTGACCGGGCTGGCCTTGCCGCCCCGGTGCAGGTTGGACCGGAACTCGCCCTCGCCGGCCTGGCGCCGCATGGCGGCCACCACCCGGTCGCCGACCACGAAACAGCGCAGGTCGGCGCCCTTGGCCTCGGCGATGAACTCCTGCACCACGAAGTTGGCGTACAGGCCGCGGAAGGCCTCGATGATGCCGCGCGAGGCGCTGGCGCTCTCGGCCAGGATCACGCCATTGCCCTGGGTGCCTTCGTTGAGCTTGATCACGTGCGGCGGCTTGCCGAGCATGCCCAGCAGGTCGCTGGTGTCGTCGGGGTTGTCGCCGAACACGGTGCGCGGCAGGCCCAGGCCCTCGCCGGCGAGCATCTGGTGGCAGCGCAGCTTGTCGCGCGAGCGCAGGATGGCATCCGAGGCATTGGGCGTGAAGGCACCCATCAGTTCGAACTGGCGCAGCACCGCGGTGGCGTAGAAGGTGACCGAGGCGCCGATGCGCGGGATCACCGCGTCGATCTTCGGCAGCGGCCGGCCCTTGTAGTGCAGGTCGAAGTCGCCGGGCGCGATGGACATGTAGCAGCGCAGCGGGTCGAGCACGCGCACGGTGTGGCCGCGGGCGCGCGCGGCTTCGACCAGGCGCTGGGTCGAATACAGCTTGGCGTTGCGCGAGAGGATGGCGAACTTCATGGCACCGGGGGCTCCTCGCCCTGCAGGAAGGAGGCCGCCGGGTCGACCAGGAAGCGTCCGGCCAGGGCCGTGCGGCCCAGCAGCATCGGGAAACGCATGTTGCGGCGGGGCATCAGGTTCACCTCGGCCAGCCACTCCCGGCCGGCCAGGCGCATCGGCGTCAGGATGAAGATGCGCTCGGTGGTGTGGCCGCCGGAGTCGGTGACGCGCCGGCGCTCGAGCACCGGCGCCTGGGCCAGGCGCGGGGCTTCGCCGGGCACGCCGGTGTCCACCCGGAAGCGCACGTGCTCGACGCCTTCGTGGTCGAAGGTTTCGTGCGACTCCACGTGCAGGCAGGACGAGCGCGCGCCGGTGTCGACCTTGGCGCGGATCGCGACGATGCCCAGGGCCGGCAGGGCCAGCCACTCGCGCCAGCCCAGGGGCACGGGGGTGGACATGGAAGCCTCCGGTGGGTTCGCGGTCCCGGGACGAAGACGGCGGCCGCAGGGCCGCCGTTTCGGATTGGAGCGGGTGATGGGAATCGAACCCACGCTAGCAGCTTGGGAAGCTGCAGTTCTACCATTGAACTACACCCGCGTTCGGCGCCGATTATGCGGGCCGGCCGGGGGCGCCGCAATCGGCTAACCTGTGCCCATGAAGATCCTGCTCAACGGCGAAGCGCGCGAGTTCG
>JAYRTA010000082.1:0-7146 GCA_041919875.1 Arenimonas sp. | reverse complement strand
TTCGAAGCTCTGGGTTGCCTGGCGCAGGGTGTCCGGGTCGCGCGGCAGCACGCGCCAGCGGGCCGAGCCGTCGTTCCAGCCGGCGTTGACGATCTTGGCGGCGGCCGGCAGCGTGATCACCTGTTCCACGCCTTCGACGTTCTCCATGTGCCAGGCGAAGCGGTCGATGGTTTCCATCGCCGCGAACGAGGTGGTGCAGGCCGAGGGGCCGGCTTCCGCGATCACGTTCAGGATGTCCACGCCCAGCGCGAACCTCTCGCTGATCAGCACGGCATCCTGGTTGTAGCGGGCCTCGGGGCGCAGCTCGGCCACGCCCTGCTGGGCGTCGCCGATCATCACCTTGTTGCCGTGCTGCCAGGCGAAGAACCAGGTGGCCGCGCCGATCAGGATGACGATCGCGGCCGCCGTGGGCTTGCTCAGGCGCGACAGCGTGGCCCAGATCCGGTCGAAGCGGGTCAGCTGGCGCAGGCGGAACTCGCGCTTGCGGTCGATGTTGCGCAGGCGGGTGTAGCTGAGCATCACCGGCAGCAGCACCAGGTCGGTGAGGATGGTCAGGGCCACGCCGACGGTGGCGGTGATGGCCAGCTCGCGCACCATGTCGATCGGGATCACCATGATCGCGCCGAAGCCGATGCAGCCGGCCAGCAGGGCCACGGTGCCCGGGCCGAGCAGCATGCGGAAGGACAGGCGGGCGGCCTCGACCGGCGGCAGCGCGTCCTTGGCGCGCGCACGCAGCTCCTCGACCGTGCCCTCTTCCAGACCGCCGAAGAAGATCTCGCCGCGGAAGCGGTTGATCATCTGCTCGCCGTGGCTGACGGCGATGGCGAATATGAGGAAGGGCGTGAGCATGTTCATCGGGTCGATGCCGAAGCCCATCAGCTGCAGCGCGCCCAGCATCCACACCACCGAGACCAGGGCCGCGAACACCGTCAGGCTGGCCAGCTTCACCGAGGTCGAGTACAGGAACAGCAGCAGCCAGGTGAAGGCGATGGTCAGCGCGAAGAACTTGACCACCGAGGCGGCGCCGTCGCTGATGTCGCCCACCATCTTGGCGAAGCCGATGATGTGGACGGTGCGGTTCTCGTCCTCGTATTTCTGGCGGATCGCCTCGAACTGGGCGGCGACCTCCTGGTAGTTCACCTTGTGGGTGTCGCTTTCCGGGATCAGGTCGGCCCAGATCATCGCGCCGGAGAAATCCTTCGCCACCAGGCGGCCGACGATGTTGGCCTTGACGATGTTCTCGCGGATGGCCTGGAAGTCCTCGGGCGCGGCCTGGAAACCCTCCATGTTCGGCGTGAAGGTCTGCGGGATGACGTTGCCGCCGCTCAGGCCGTCCTCGACGACTTCGATGAAGCGCACGTTCGGGGTGAACAGCGAGCGCGAGCGGGCGTCGTCGGTGGCGTCGAGGTTGATGACGTCGTTGGTGACGTTCTCCAGGGTCTTGAGGAAGTCCTGGTCGAACATGTCGCCGTCGCGGGCCACCACGGCCACGAGCACGCGGTTGGCGCCGCCGAAGTCCGCTTCATACTCGATGAAGGTCTTCATGTACTCGTGTTCGAGCGGGATCTGCTTCTTGAAGCCCGCGTCGATCTGCAGCTGGCTGGCGAAGTAGGCCATCGCCACCGTGATGATGGCGAACACCGCCAGGATCAGCGGGCGGTTGGAGAACACCAGGTTCTCGGCGAAGCGGGCGAAGGGCCCGGGCTGGGCGTTGGGCAGGCTCATGGGGTCTCCGTCACTTCGCGCGATACAGGCCGGCGCCGCGGTCGCCGACCACCAGGTAGGCGTCGTCGCCGGCCGGTATCACGCCGGCCAGCGAGGCGGTCTCGCCCGATTCGGTTTCGTATTCGCCGCGCACGAAGGACGAATCGCCGTCCTTGCGCACCAGCACCAGGCCATTGCCGCCGACCAGGATGGCGCCGCCCCCGGGCAGTGCGTACCCGCCCATGAGGCTCGTGGTCGTGCCGGTGTCGATCGCGGTCCAGGTATCGCCCAGGTCGGTGGACTCGAGCACGTTTCCGCGCAGCCCGTAGGCCAGCAGGCGCGAATCGCCCCAGGTGAGGATGCCGAACATCGAGCCTTCGTAGGGCAGGCGCTTGCTTTCCCAGGTCTCGCCGCCGTCGCGCGAGCGGAAGAAGGCGCCGCGCTCGCCGGCGATCACCAGGGCGCCGCTCTCGGTGCGCGCGATGGCGTTGAGGTGCGGATCGGATTCGGCCTCGAGTTCGAGGTCGGCGGCGTCGAAGGTCCAGTCGTCGCCTTCGGTGGAGGCGTCGGCGCCGTCATCGGCGGCGGCCGGCGCCTCGTCCTGGGCCGGGCCGGCGGCGATCGAACGCGGCTCCCAGCTGACGCCGCCATCGCGGGTCACGAGCATCAGGCTGTAGGCGCCGATGGCGAAGCCGTTGAGGTTGTCGGTGAACAGCAGGTCGAGCACCGGGACGCCCTCGCTGGGATCGACCAGGTCGAGGCTCCAGGGCGCGGCGCGGCGGCGGGTCCAGGTCTGGCCGCCGTCGGTGGAGTGCACGATCACGCCGTCGTGGCCCGCGGCCCAGAGCACGCCGTCGAAGGCGGTGATGGCCGTGAGCGTGGAGCGGGTGGGGATGGCGGCCTGGGTCCAGGACTGGCCGTCCTCGGACACGACCACGTGGCCACGTTCGCCGACGGCGAAGTAGCCGGCATTGGTGCGCACCGCGTCGAGCAGCAGCGAGCGGCTGGCGCGGGGAAGCTGTTCGGCATCGAGCAGGGCCGGGTCGGCGGGCGCGGCGGGCGCGGCCTCGTCGGTGGCGTCGATGCCGGCATCGGTACCGGCCGGATCCGCGCCCGCATCGGCGGCGTCGGCGGCGTCGGCGACTTCGGTGGCCTCGGCCTCATCTTCGTTCGCCGTCTCGGGTGACTGGGCCGCCAGCGGCAGCGCCAGGGAAAGCATCAGCGCCGCGGCGAGCCGGGCGTGGCGACGTGGGGTCTTGCGCATCCTGTCCTCCTGCGCGGCCCCGGTTTGCCGGGGCCCGGAACGCCGCCGCGCCCTTTCGGGCGCGGCGGGTGCAACGTTTACCGCGGGATCAGCGCACGCCGGACGTGCGCAGGTTCTGCGGCGAGTAGTTCGCCGGAGTGCTCTGGTAGCCGAAGTCGCGCGGCTTGTCCTGGTTGTCGAGCAGCATCGTGATGTAGCGGCCGGACTTGAGGTCGTGGTGCGTCTCGAGCGTGGACCAGAAGGTCGGCACTTCGTAGTAGTTCACCGAAGGCGCGTCCGAGTAACGCCACAGGTTGCCCTGGCCGTCGTAGTGGTCCATCAGCATGATCTGCCAGCTGTCCTCGTCCACGTAGAAGGTGCGGCGGCTGTTGATGTGGCGCTTGCCGGCCTTGAGCGTGGCCTCGACCACCCACACGCGGTGCAGCTCGTAGCGCATGTGGTCGGGGTTGATGTGGCCCGGGCGGATCAGGTCGGCGACCTTGGTCTTGTCGCTGTGCGCCGCGTAGGCGTTGTACGGGACCAGGATCTCGCGCTTGCCCACCAGCTTCCAGTCGAAGCGGTCCATCGCGCCGTTGAACATGTCGGTCATGTCGTTGGTGCGCAGGCCGTCCGAGGCGGTGCCCGGGTTGTCGTAGGCGACGTTCGGGGCGCGGCGCACGCGGCGCTGGCCCGGGTTGTACACCCACGCCTGGCGCGGCGCGGCGGCCGCGTTCAGGGTTTCATGCACCAGCAGCACCTGGCCGGCCAG
This sequence comes from Arenimonas sp., assembly GCA_041919875.1. Classification (GTDB taxonomy): domain Bacteria; phylum Pseudomonadota; class Gammaproteobacteria; order Xanthomonadales; family Xanthomonadaceae; genus Arenimonas. The sequence goes on along the minus strand of JAYRTA010000082.1, from coordinate 3,430 downwards.
GCGGGCCGGGCCGAGCACTTCCTGCTTGAAGTACAGCAGGATGTTGTTGATGTTCTCCGAGGTGTTGCCCGGCTTGTAGTACAGGCCCAGCACTTCCTCGCGCAGCTTGATCAGCGTGTAGGCGCCGCCGGCGGTCGGGGCCGCCTGGTTGGAGAAGCTGATCACCGACAGGCCCTTGTACTTGAGCTTGTGGTTCCAGATCACCTCGTAGGCGTTCTGCGGGATCGGGAACGGGAAGCCCTCGGCGCAGTTCTGCACGCCCTCGCCGTCGGCCACCAGCTGGCACTGGGTGGCGTTGCGCTTGGTGTACTCGTAGGTGCGGGCCGGGAACGAGGCGCTGCGCCGGGTCGGGTACACGTCCATGCGGAAGGTCGGGTACTTGGCGAACATCGCGCGCTGGCCGGCGGTCAGCACGTTGGCGTACTGGCCCTGGTTGGCGCGCGTGACCGAGTACAGCGGCTTGTCGGCCGCGAACGGGTCGATGTGGAAGGTGCCCACCTGGTAGCCCGCGGGCGGGCGGGTGATGCCGCCCTCCCAGGCCGGGATGGTGCCGGCGGCGTTGCCGGCCTTCTCCGCGCCCACCGGCGTGAGCGACTGACCGAGCTTGCCGGCCTCGGTGGCATTCACCGCCGCCTGGGCCAGGCCCGTGGCCAGGACGGCGGCGCCGGCCAGTGCCGACAGCGCGATTTTCTTGTTGGTCTTCATCCTATGCCTCCCTGTGGCCTCAGAACGAATACTTCACGGTCAGGGCCGCGAAGTCACGATCGTGGATCTGGTTGTAGTCCTCGGCGCCGCTGAAGCTGGTGTAGGACAGGTCCACCACCAGCTGGTTGAGGTAGTTGGCTTCCAGGCCGAGCGTCAGCGACTTGCGGCCTTCCAGGAAGTTGCCGCCCGGGCCCGGGGTGATGCCGCTCACGTCGTGGTTGAACGCGACGCGCGGCGAGAGCGTGACCGGCGAGCCGAAGGCATTGGTGTAGTCGGCGCGCGCGGCGAGGCGGTAGCCCCACGAGAACGCGGTCGGGAAGCCGCCGTTGAGCGTCTGCGGGTTGCGGCCGCAGCCGAACAGCAGGGCGCCCGGACCCCCGAAGCCACCCGCCGCCAGCACGTCGCCGATGTCGCAACCGCCGCCGGTGTCGGTGCCTTCGCCTTCGTAACGCAGCTCGGAGGCGCTGGGCAGGTCGTGCACTTCGGTCGCGCCCAGTTCGGCCACGACGGCGATCTGGTCGGCCGCCAGCACCTGGCCGAAGGCCTTGGTGAAGGTCATCTGGATCTGGCTGACCTCATGCTCGCGCCAGCCGCGCACTTCCTGGCCGAAGGCGTAGGTGCCCAGCTGGCTGTTGAAGTCCAGGGCCGGCGCCGGGATGAACGGGTTGAGCGGCGAGAGCGCCGCGAACAGCAGCTCGACGTCGTCCACCTGCAGCGGCATGTTCGGGCGGTGCGACACCTCGCCCTGCCAGGCGATGCCGCCGGGCAGCGTGGTGTTCCAGCTGATGCCGTAGAGCTGGATGTCTTCCGGGTACTCGACGAAGAAGCGGCCGGTGGCGGCGCCGCCGACCGGATCGGTCACCGCGCGGCCCGACAGCAGCGGCAGGCGGCTGTGGTAGTTGAGGAAGTAGAAGCCGAACTCGGTCTCGCCCAGGGCCTCGGCGTACCAGCGCAGCGCCATGCCGTACTGGCCGGAGTCGTCGGCGTTGCGGTTGGGCAGGCGGCCGACGGCGTTGCCGCAGCCGATGGCGATGATCTGCGCGGCGGTGGCGGCGCCGTAGATCGCCGACAGGTCGCCGAAGCGGTCGGAGGTGACGTAGCCGGCCGGGCCGTTGTAGCAGGTGGAGAAGAAGCGCTCCGGGTTGTAGACCGGCTGCGGCGTGGTGCCGAAGCCCAGCATCACGTAGGTGCCGCCCGGCGAGGCGAAGTCGTTGGAGCTGAAGAAGGTGCCGGCGGCGTCGACCTCGATCTCCTCGAACTCGAACATGTACAGGGCCTCGAGCGAGACGTTCTCGCTCAGCTGCACCGAACCCCACAGCATGTCCACCGGCAGGAAGGCTTCCTTCAGCTCGGCGCCGGCCACGCGCAGCGCGGACAGGTCGACCGGGTTGATGACGTTGATGCCGTTCTGGATGAAGGTGCTCTCGCCCCAGCTGACGACCTGGCGGCCCAGGCGCAGGGTGCCGTTCATGCCGCCGTCCTCGCCGAGCGAGAAGTTCTTGAACACGAAGGCGTCGAGCATGCGGAAGCGCTCGCCGATGCGGTCCTTGGCTTCCTGGGTCAGGTCGTCGCGGTCGGCGTTCTCGAAGTCGTAGAAATACGTGGCGCGGGTGAACAGGCCCCAGTCGCGCCAGTTCAGGCTGAACTCGGTGGTGATCTTGAAGGCGCTGGAGATGGCGTCGTCTTCGCCGTACTTGAGGTTGCCGTCGTCGCGGTTGGCCGAGAAGCGGCCCTGCGCGTCGACCTGGAACTGCGAGCCCGGCACGCCGCCGGTGCTGGTGCAGCGGCCCGGGCCGACCGGGATCGCGCCCAGGGGCACGTTCTGGGTGCACAGCAGCGGGTTGAACCAGGACTTGCCGACCAGGTCGGGATCCGGATCGTTCACGCGCCAGGCGTAGCCGTAGGAAACGGTGGTGTCGAGGCTGCCGGTGAGCTCGCCGCGGGAGAATTCGAAGGCGTTGACCGCCGGGGCGGCCAGCAGGCCCAGGGCGACGGCGGCGGCCAGCGGGGCACGAGCGACACGCCCGTGGAATGCGTTGGTCTTCTTCATGGTGTTTCCTCGGTCAGGGCGTGTGTTCTTGTTTCGTGGGGCCGCTGGCGGCGGCGTGGCGATGGATCGGCCTCGACGGCCGGGGCAAACGAAGGCGTGGCGGCATTGGCTCGGGTCCCCCCAGACTCTAGAGCATTTCCTCTAGGCATATTAAGTGTTCGTTAGGAAATGGCAATGCTGCCGCGTATGGTCCCGGCCGACGGCCGGGGCGGACCGGGCGACATCAGCCCTCGCCGAACATCCCGGCCCGGGGCCGGAACGGTCCCGGCGACCAGCCCAGGGCGGCCCGCGCCGGGCCCGGGTCGAAGGCCAGGTCCTGGCCCAGGCGCGCGAACACGCCGGGCCCGGCCGGCGCCCGGCCCAGGCCGCGGGCCAACGCGAGCGCCACCCGGAACAGGGGCGTGGGCACCCGCACCAAGCGGGCCTCGGGCGCGGCGGCCGCGAGGCAGCGCCGGACCATCTCGTCGTAGCGCAAGGTCTCCCCGCCCGGCAGGTCGAACGCGCCGGGCACCGGCTGCGGGGCGCGCAGGGCCGCCAGGACGGCGGCCGCCACCTCGTCGGCGTGCACCGGCTGGCGCAGGCCGCCCGCGGTCCGCGGCAAGGGCAGCCAGCGCCAGCGGCGGGCCAACCGCACCAGGCGGGTGAGGTTCTGGTCGCGGCCGCGGCCGTACACCA
>JAYRTA010000081.1:0-7233 GCA_041919875.1 Arenimonas sp. | reverse complement strand
TGCGCGCGACTACCGCCTGCACCTGCCCGACTGGGAGCGCGAGGGCTTCCCGGAAAAGCCCGGCAGCCAGGGCCGCTACGACTTCGCGCCGATGCAGGCGCTGGACGCGGCCCACGACGACCTGCGCTCGTGGTCGGTGGTGCACGGCCGCCTCAACCGCGGCGAGCGCCGGCGCCCGGCCGGCCCCGGCTACCACCACGTGCGCGGCCTGGGCGGCAGCACCCTGCACTACACCGGCGAAGCGCACCGCATGAACCCGCATGCGATGAAGCTCCGCAGCGGGTTCGGCGTCGGCGCCGACTGGCCGGTGGACTACGCCACGCTCGAACCCTTCTACGTGCTGGCCGAAAACCTGGTTGGCGTCGCTGGTCCCGAGGACCCGGGCGACCGCTGGCGCAGCGCACCCTATCCGCTGCCCGCGCATCCGGCCTGCCGCTCCTCGGCCTGGCTGGGCGAAGGCGCCAAGGCCCTGGGCTGGTCGTGGACGGCCAGCCCGCGCGCCGCGCTCTCGCGCCCCTACGACGGCCGCCCGCCCTGCAACTATTGCGGCAACTGCCACCGCGGCTGCCCGCGCGGCGACAAGGGCTCGGCCGACATCACCTTCATCGCCAAGGCCCGCGCCACCGGCCGCTGCGAGTTCCGGCCCGGCCACGCCGTGGTCGGCCTGGTGGTGGGCGAGGGCAAGCGCATCGCCGCGGTCGACGTGGCCGGCCCGGGCGGCCGCCGCCAGCGCATCGAAACGCCGGTGCTGGTGCTCGCCGCCGGGGCCATCGAAACCCCGCGCCTGCTGCTGCAGCACAACGCCCGCGCAAAACCGGGCCAGGCCATCGCCGCCGGCAGCCCGATCGGCAAGTACCTGCTCGAAAGCTGCAGCTGGACCAGCGTCGGCCTCGCGCCCGAGGCCCTGGCCAGCTACGGCGGCCTGCCGGCGGACGCCATCTGCTGGGACTTCAACCGGCCCGACGCCGTGCCCGGCCTGCCCGGCGGCTACAAGCTCAGCAATGCCGTGCACGAAACCGACCTGGTCGGCCCGATGGCCTATGCCCGGCGCGCCGTGCCCGGATTCGGCCGGGCCCACAAGGCCAAGGTCCGCGACGCTTTCGGGCGCGGGGTGGCGATCAGCGCCACCGGCGAGTTCCTGCCCAATGCCGGCAGTTTCGTGGACCTTTCGCCGGACCAGCGCGACGAACACGGCCTGCCCCTGGCCCGCATCCACAGCCTCAACGACGCCCCGGCCCTGCGCCGGCTGGCCGTCATGGCCCGCTCTTGCCGTGATTTGCTCAAGGCAGCCGGGGTGGCAACCCTGGTGGAAGAGTACGGGAGCTACGACTTCTACTCGGCCGCGCACGTCTTCGGCACCTGCCGGATGGGCACGGATCCACGCGAGTCGGTGGTCGACGGGGAGTTGCGGGTTCACGGCTGGGACAACCTCCTGGTCGCCGATACCGGCGTCTTCCCCAGCTCCGGGGGCGGAGAGGCGCCATCCCTCACGCTCCAGGCACTGGCCGTCCGCGCCGCGGACCGGCTCATGGGGCGCCTGCGGAGCTGATCCGCCGGCGGCGCCGGACCGGGCGAGGGTGGGCGGTGTACGGGTCGCCCCGGCCCCCGCGGGGCACAGCAGCACCAGTGGGAGCACACCATGAAACGCCTGTTCAACAGTTTCGCGCTCGTCTTGCTGGCCCTCGTGGCCGGACCGGCCCTGGCCGGCAAGGGCGGGCCGCCGCCGCCGGATTTCGAGGAAGTGATCATCGGCGAGGACAAGGAGTCCGAAGACCAGTTCTACGCCGGCCTCAACTGGCAGTTCGGCAGCAAGTCGCATGCCGAGTTCGTCATCGGGTTCCGCAGCGTGGACGTCAAGTCCGGCGGTGACGTCGAGGGCGCCGCGCTCGACCTGACCTTCCCGATCGGCGACGGTTTCAGGTTCGGCGAACTGCGCCTGAAGGCCGTCAACGGCGAGGAAGACTGGCAGGGCGAACTCGGCCTGGGCTGGTCCTTCGCGCAGGAAGGCTTCCTGTTCACCGGTGGCGTGCAGGGCAACTACATCAACCTCGGCGCCGACTTCGTGTTCAACGGCGGCGGCTTCCAGCCCTACATCGGCATCAACTCGATCGGCGAGTACGACCGGCCGGACTACCTGACCGAACTGGTCGGCAGCTGCCCGTCGCCCTACGCCTACGACCCCGATTCCGAATCCTGCGTCTTCGAAGGCGAGTGACGACCGCCTCGCGCCGCGCCCGCTGATTCCGGGCGCGGCGGTTCCGGCCGGCTCAGTCCGCCGGCACCGTGCGCGAGCGGGCCCAGTCGCGCAGCGCCTGCACCTGTTCGGCCATCAGCACGCTCAGCGGCCGCGTGTCCTGCAGCGCCTGGCGCAGACGCGCCTCGTCCACCGGTCCGCCGTCGGCGTGGGCGGCATACAGCGCGCTCACCACCACCTGTTCGATCTCCGCGCCCGAGAAGCCGTCCGAGGCCGCGGCCAGCGCATCGAGCGAAAAGCCCTCCCAGGCCACCTGCCGGCGGGCGAGGTGGATGCGGAAGATCTCGGCGCGCGCGGCCGCATCGGGCAGGTCCACGAAGAAGATCTCGTCGAAGCGGCCCTTGCGCAGCAGTTCCGGCGGCAGGTCCTGCACGGCGTTGGCGGTGGCGACCAGGAAGACCTGCGACGTGCGCTCGGCCATCCAGGTGAGGAAATAGCCCAGCACCCGCCGCGATACGCCCCCGTCCTCGGAACCGCCCGAGGCGGCCAGGCCCTTCTCGAGTTCGTCGATCCACAGCACGCAGGGCGCCAGCTGTTCGGCCGAGGTCAGGGCCGCGCGCAGGTTCTTCTCGGTCTCGCCGTGGTACTTGTCGTAGAGCGTGCCGAAATCCAGACGCACCAGCGGCACGTCCATCGCCCCGGCCACCGCCTTGGCGGCCAGCGATTTGCCGCAGCCCTGAACGCCCAGCAGCAGCGCGCCCTTGGGCGGGTCCAGGCCCGGCGGCAACGCGCCGTTGGCGAAGGCGGCCCGGCGCTGGCGCACCCAGGCTTTCAGGCGCCCCAGCCCGGCGACATCGGCGAAGCGCGCGGTGTCGTATTCAAAATGCAGGTGGCCGCTGCGGTTGAGCAGGTCGAACTTGAGCCGGGCCAGGGCGGGCAGGTCGCCGGCGCCCAGCACGCCGTCGTCGAAGATCAGGTGCCGCGCCAGCCGCCGGGCCTCCGACAGCGACAGGCCGCGCAGGTTGCGCGCCAGGGTCTGCAGGACCTCGGGCTCGATCACCACCGCGCGGCCGTCGTGCTCGCGCTGGTACAGGGCCGCTTCGTCCTGCACCAGCTTCATCAGCGCGCGCTCGTCGGGCAGGCGCATCGAGAAGCGCACGGCATGGTGCTCCAGGTCGGGCGGCAGTTCGATCTTCGCGCCCACCAGCACCAGGCAATGCGGCGCGCTGCCGCGGCGCTCGATCAGTTCGCGCACCATGCGCTGGGTCGTGGCGTAGCCCAGGTAGGGGTGGAAATCGAGCAGCAGCTGCACGCCGCGCTCGGGCAGTTCGCGGATGGCGCGCAGGGTCGCGGTGGCATCCGGCGACGACAGCGCCTCGCCTTCGCCGTCGAGGTCGAAGCGGCGCAGCCCCTCGGTGATCGACCAGCGGTAGAGCGGCCGCCAGACGTAGGTGAGCAGCTGGCGGAAGGTTTCCACCACGCGCGCCTCGTCCGGCGTCTCGATCACCAGCAGCGGCGTATTGGCGCGCACCAGCGCGGCCAGGTCCTTCAGTTCGCTCATGCGTCGCGTGGCGGGCGGGGTGGGAGGGGGCAAGGATAGCCGCCACGCCCGCGGCGGGTCATGCGGGCGGACGCCGCGTCGCGCGCCAGTGCAGCAGTCCGGCCGGCAGCAGGCAGGCCAGCGCGATCCAGTCCGCCGCCACCACCCGCGCCAGGGCCGCGTTGTAGCCGCCGACGGCCCCGGCCAGCACCAGGAAGGACAGCACGCTCGCCAGCCCGGCCATGAAGGCCAGCGGCCGCAGCGCCGGCCGGAAGGCCGCCGCCACCAGCAGCAAGCCCAGCAGACCGAACAGCACCGCGCGGTGCCGCATCAGGATCTGCAGGCTGGGATCCTCGAACGGCAGGGCGTAGAGCCGGGCCAGCGACTCCGCGCCGAGCACGCCCGCCAAGGGCAGCAGGTGGATCAGTCCGGGCAGCCCCCACAACACGGCGATCAGGACCCGCATGGCACGCTCCCGGCAGGATCGGGCCCCAGTCTAGCGCCCGCGGCGCCCGGGCCGGCCCGGGAAGCTTCCTCGCCCGCGCGGGGCGGGGTAGAGTGCCAGCACGTTCCCGCGGAGGCCCGGCATGCGCACGATCCTGGTCGCGAGCTCGAAAGGCGGCGCTGGCAAGAGCACGGTGGCCACGAACCTGGCCGCGTATTTCGCCGTCGAGGGCAAGGCCACGGCCCTGCTGGACGCCGACCGGCAGAAGTCGGCCACGCACTGGTGCGAAAAGCGCGCCGCGCTCGACACCGCCGTGCTGCCGCTCGACGGCACCCGCCGCACCTGGGACCGGCACGTGCCCGAGGGCGTGCAGCGCCTGGTGGTGGACGCGCCCGCCGGCGCCATGGCCGAGGACCTCGCCGGCGTGCTGGACATCGCCGATGCCGTGGTGGTGCCCGTGCTGCCCTCGAGCATCGACCTCGAGGCCACCGTGCCCTTCCTCAACTCCCTGGCCACCCACCCGCGCGTCAAGAAGGGCAAGCTGCCCGTGGGCCTGGTCGCCAACCGCCTCAAGCCCTGGACCACCAACTCCCAGCAGGCCGTGGCCCAGCTGCGCGCCTGGCCCTACCCGCTGGTGGCCGAGCTGCGCGACACCCAGGCCTACGTGCTGATGGTGGCGCTGGGCAAATCCGTGTTCGACTACCACTCCGAACAGCTGCGCAGCCACCAGGACGACTGGGCGCCGCTGCTCAAGTGGCTCAAGAAGGCGCTCTGAACGCCGCCGCCGCACGAAGGACCGTATGCGCGAACTGATCCTGCTCCGCCACGCCCACGCCGAACCCGCCGCCCCGGGCCAGGACGATTTCGACCGCCCGCTGTCCCTGCAGGGCCAGGCCGAGGCCGATGCCGCCGGCCGCTGGCTGCGCGAGCACGGCTACCTGCCCGACCGCGTGGTGTGCTCGCCCGCGCGCCGCACCCGCGAAACCTGCGAAGCCGTGCTGGCCATGCTGGGCTACGTCGAGATGCGCCAGGAACCGCGCATCTACGACGCCACGCCCGGCCGCCTGATCCAGGTCGCCGACGAGCACCGCGAGCTCTCGCGCGTGCTGCTGGTCGGCCACAACCCCGGCCTGGAACAGCTGGTGGCCCTGCTCAGCTCGGGCCAGTCCAGCGATTTCCGCGGCATGCCGGCCGGCGCCGTCGCCGTGCTCGGCCTGCCCGATGAACTGGCGATGGAGCCGGGCATCGCCCGCCTGGCCGCGTTCTGGTGGCCCTGAGGCCGTGAGTCCCGCCCGCGCGCGCGGGCTGTGCCTGGTCGCGGGCCTCGGGCTGCCTGCCGCGACTCCCGCGGCGCCGGTGGCCGAGGCGATCGATCCGGCGCGGTCCGAGGCGCGCATCGTGGTGGACATGCGCGTGGGCGGCGGGGTGGAGGGTCGCTTCGGCCAGGTGGGCGGAGAACTGCAGCCGCTGGCGGATGGCCGCTGGCGCGTGCAGGTGCGCGTGGATGCCACCTCCCTGTCGCTCGACGGCCCCGAGTGGCGCCAGCGACTCACGCGCTCGGAGAAGTTCCTGGACGTGCAGGCGCATCCGGTCATCCTGTTCACCTCCCAGCCCTTCGGCCGCGAGTTCCTGAGCGGCGGCGGCCGCCTGGCCGGCGAGCTGGTGCTGCGCGGGCGGGAGCGCCGCGTGTCGTTCCGGCTCGAGCCCGCCCGCTGCGTCTCGCCCGGCCATGATTGTCCGCTCCAGGTCCGGGGCCAGGTCCGGCGGCGCGAGTTCGGGATGGAGGCCTACCGGGTCTGGGTGCACGACGAGGTGGCCTTCGACTTCCGGGTGTTTTTGCGCCACGCTGGCGCGCCATGACCCGCCCCCTCGCCCCCCTCCTGGCCGCAGTTCTGCTGCTGCTGTCGGGCTGCGCCAGCCTCAGCCCGCGCGACGCCCGCGATGCCGCCGCCATCGCCGAGGCCGGCCGCGCCGCCGGTGCGGACTGCGTCGCCCAGGCCTGCCGGCCCGCCGCCTCGCCCCTGCTCGCGCTCGGCCACGCCGCCGTCGCCGCCTCGGTGCCCGGGCGCCCGCGCCACGACGTGCTGCTGCTCGACCGCGGCCAGGACGCCCTGCTGGCGCGCGTGCACCTGATCCGCGCCGCGCGCGAACGCATCGAGCTGCAGAGCTTCATCTTCGACGCCGACGACAGCGGCCTGCTGGTGCTCGACGAGCTGCTGGCCGCCGCCCGCCGCGGCGTCAAGGTGCGGGTGCTGCTCGATCAGCTCTACGGCCTGTCCAACCCCGGCCTGCAGGCGGCGCTGGCGGGCCGGCACCGCAACTTCGAGCTGCGCCTGTACAACCCCACCTTCGGCGAGGCCCAGACCCAGAAGCTGCAGTTCGCCGCCGGCATCCTGTGCTGCTTCCGGCGCTTCAACCAGCGCATGCACACCAAGCTGCTGCTGGTGGACGGCGTGGTCGGCGTCACCGGCGGCCGCAACATCCAGGACCGCTATTTCGACTGGGGCGACAGCTACAACTACCGCGACCGCGACATCCTGGTCGCCGGCCCGGTGGCGCGGGCGATGGAGGAGAACTTCGAGGCCTTCTGGCGCTACGAGCTCAGCCGCCCGGCCGAGGGCCTGCGCGACGTGGCCGAACGCCTGCTGCGCGAACGCCGCGTCCCCGAACACCACCTGCTCGACCCCGCGCGCGAGCGCTCGCCGCGCGAAGTGGCCATGGCCGAGGTCGCCGCCGACGGCGAACGCGTCTGGGAGCGCCTGCGGCCCCTGCACCTGGCGGTGGGCCGGGTGGACTTCTTCGCCGACCTGCCCGAGAAGCACGAGGGCGAGCAGGCCGCCCAGGACGACGCCTCGCTGGCGATGCGCGAGCTGGTGCAGGGCGCGAAGTCCGAGATCGTGCTGCAGACGCCCTACCTGGTGTTCTCGCGCGACGCCCGCAAGGTCTTCCGCGACCTGCACCGGCGCGAGGACTCGCCGGTGGTGTGGGTGTCCACCAACTCCCTGGCCGCCACCGACGCCTTCCCGGTGTACGCCATGAGCCACAAGTACAAGC
>JAYRTA010000080.1:0-7411 GCA_041919875.1 Arenimonas sp. | reverse complement strand
GGATCCAGCGCCTGGTGCGCCAGCTCGGCGGCCCCGCCTACCTCGACCCGCCCCCGGACGCGCCTTCGCCGCCGCCGCGGCCGCGGGCGCGTGGCGCGGGTTGGACTGGGCTGTCGGGGGGAGTAGGCTCTGCCGCAGGGTCAGCGGAGGGCATCACGATGCGCAACGTCAGGCAGATCCTCGAGGCCAAGCCGGGCCGCTTGGTCGCGGTGCCCAAGGAGGCGCCGGTGCTGGAGGTGATCCGGCTGATGGCCGAGCACCACATCGGCAGCGTGCTGGTGATGCAGGGCGAGGAGCTGGTCGGCATCGCCACCGAACGCGACTACGCGCGCAAGGTCATCCTGCAGGGGCGATCCTCGGCCGAGACGCCGGTGTCCCAGGTGATGTCCTCGCCGGTCGTCAGTGTCACGCCCGCCGACACCGCCCAGCACTGCATGCAGCTGATGACGGCGCGCCGCATCCGGCACCTGCCGGTGCTCGAGGACGGCGTGGTGCGCGGCCTGGTCTCGATCGGCGACCTGGTGAAGGCCGTGATCGAGGACCAGCAGCAGGAAATCGCCCATCTCCAGCAATACATCTCCACCTGATCCGGGCGCCCGTGCAGGCGCGCCTGCGCGGGACGAAGGCGGGTCAGGGGACGACGTGCAGGGCCACGGCCACGAAGTGGCAGGCGCTGCCGGCCAGCACGAAGCCGTGCCAGATCGCGTGCGCGAACGGGATGCGCTTGTGCATGTAGAAGTAGGTGCCGGCGGTATACGCCACGCCGCCCGCCAGCAGCCAGGCGATGGTGCCGGCCGGCACCTGGCGCAGGAAGGGCCCGACGGCGGTGAGCACCATCCAGCCCATGGCGATGTAGATCGCCGTGCTCAGGCCCTTGAAGCGGCCGGTGAAGAAGAGCTTGAACACCACGCCGGCCACGGCCAGCGTCCAGATCGCGGCGAACAGCCACCAGCCGCCGTCCTCGCGCAGGCCGACCAGGGTGAAGGGCGTGTAGGTGCCGGCGATGAGCACGAAGATCGCGCAGTGGTCGAACACCTTCAGGCGGCCGCGCAGCACGCGGTCGGTGCTGAGGTGGTAGAGGGTGGAGGCGATGTAGAGCAGCAGCAGCGCCGCCGAGAACACGATGGCGCCGGCCAGCTGCCAGCCGTTGCCGAAGGCCGCCGCCAGCGTGATCAGCACCGAGCCGCCGGCCAGCGCGGCCAGGGCGCCGGCGCCGTGGCTGAGGGCGTTGGCGAGTTCCTCGCGCGGGGATTCGTGGTCGTGTTCGTGCGCGGTCATGGGGGGGGTGTCCGTCCTCAGTCCACCGCCACCGCATACGCATGCTCGCGCGTGGCCGCGAACTCCAGGTCCGGCCAGCGCTCCATGGTCAGCTGCAGGTTCACGCGCGTCGGCGCCAGGTAGACCAGCTGCCCGGCCGCGTCCACGGCCAGGTTCATGGCGTTCTTCTCGCGGAATTCCTCGAGCTTCTTCGGCGTGCCGCCCTTGATCCAGCGCGCGGTCGCCACCGTCACCGGCTCGAAGCTCGCGTCCACGCCGTACTCGTCCTTCAGACGGTAGGCCACCACGTCGAACTGCAGCGTGCCCACCGCGCCGAGGATCAGGTCGTTGCTCATCAGCGGCCGGAAGAACTGGGTCGCGCCTTCCTCGCTCAGCTGGGCCAGGCCCTTCTGCAGCTGCTTGAGCTTGAGCGGGTCGCGCAGGCGGGCGCGGCGGAACAGCTCGGGCGCGAAATTGGGGATGCCGGTGAACGACAGGGATTCGCCGGCGGTGAAGGTGTCGCCGATCGAAATGGTGCCGTGGTTGTGCAGGCCGATCACGTCGCCCGGGTAGGCGGTGGTGACGATCTCGCGGTCGGAGGCCATGAAGGTGAGCGCGTTGGCGAGCTTGTGCTCCTTGCCGCTGCGCACGTGGAAGGCCTTCATGCCGCCTTCGTACCTGCCCGAGCACACGCGCAGGAAGGCGACGCGGTCGCGGTGCTGCGGGTCCATGTTGGCCTGGATCTTGAACACGAAGCCGGAGAAGGTTTCCTCCTCGGCCGCCACCTCGCGGGTGGTGGTGGCGCGCGGCTTGGGCGCGGGCGCGTGTTCGACGAAGAAATCCAGCAGCGGCTGCACGCCGAAGTTGTTCACGCCCGAGCCGAAGAACACCGGCGTCTGCTTGCCGGCCAGGTAGGCGGCCTTGTCGAAGGGATGGCTGGCGCCCTGCACCAGCTCCAGTTCGTCGCGCAGCGCGGCCAGCATCTCCGGGCCGATGCGGTCGGCCAGGCCGGGCGCGTCGAGCGAGGGGAAGATGGTGGAGTCCTGGCGGGTGAAGTTGCGGCCCGGTTCGTACAGGTGCACTTCGCCGGTGACCAGGTGCACCACGCCCTTGAGCCGCTGGCCCATGCCGATCGGCCAGGTGACGGGCGCGCACTGGATGCCGAGCACGGTCTCGACTTCGTCGAGCAGCTCGATCGGGTCCTTGCCCTCGCGGTCGAGCTTGTTGATGAAGCTCATGATCGGCGTGTCGCGCAGCCGGCAGACTTCCATCAGCTTGATCGTGCGCTCCTCGACGCCCTTGGCCACGTCGATCACCATCAGCGCGCTGTCCACCGCGGTGAGCACGCGGTAGGTGTCCTCGCCGAAGTCGGCGTGGCCGGGGGTGTCGAGCAGGTTGACGATGCGGCCTTCGTACGGGAACTGCATCACCGAGGAGGTGACCGAGATGCCGCGCTCCTTCTCCAGCGCCATCCAGTCGGAGGTGGCGTGGCGGGCGGCCTTGCGGCCCTTCACCGAGCCGGCCATCTGGATGGCGCCGCCGAACAGCAGCAGCTTCTCGGTCAGCGTGGTCTTGCCGGCGTCGGGGTGCGAGATGATCGCGAACGTGCGCCGGCGGTGGGTTTCGTGCAGGTGGTCGGACATGGGGCGGCCCGCGCGGGGCGCGGCATCCAGGCAGTCGGGAGGCCGCGAATTATAGACCCTCCCGAAAAACGGGGTCAGGCCCTCAGGGGCAGCGGGGGCGGATGTCGAGGGCTTCGGCGATCACGCGCCAGTCGAAGGCGGCCACGCCCTCGTCGTTGTGGGCGGCGTAGAGCACGCCGTCGGGGAAGGCGGCGGTGGCGTCCTGGTGCAGCCAGATGCCGTCGGTCATGGCGGTCTTGCCGCCGTTGAAGCTGCCCAGGTAGCCCAGCTCGCGCCGGTCGAAGACGTGGAAGACGGTCAGGTCGCTGTTCTGGTCGGTGGCCAGCCAGTAGCCGCTGCCGTCGGGGCAGGCCCACAGCGCCACGCCCTCGGCCTGGGCCTTGAAGCGCTCGCGCGGCAGATTGTTGCCGCTGTAGCGGCCGGCCAGGTCGTACACGCGCAGGGTGGTGCCGACGCGGGTGTCCTCCTCGGCGATCATCAGCCGGTCGTGCAGCGGGTCGCCGACGATCGATTCGACCATGCGCAGCGCGCCTTCCTCGGTGGTGTCGCCGAAGTGGCCGGCGTACTCGGCCTGCACGCCGCCGCCGACCGGGAAGGTGAGCACGAAGCGCTTCACGCGCTGGTCGAGGTCGGCCATCGGCGGCAGCAGCATGGTCTTGTAGTCGGCCATGAAACTGTCGGTGACCAGCATCTCCAGGCGGCCGTCGGGCAGCGCGTGCAGCCACAGGCCGTAGGGGCTGCGCAGCACGTCGGCGCCGACCAGGCCGACCGGTTCGAAATCGGGCAGGCGCAGCACCTGGACCCGGTGGTTGTCGCGCTCCACCACGAACACGAGGTCGCCCTCGATGGCGATGCCATTGGGGCGGTTGAACTGGCCCGGTCCCTCGCCGCGGCCGCCGACGGTGCGCAGCGGCGCGCCGGTGTCGCCGTCGTAGACCACCAGAGAATGGGTTTCCTTGGCGGTGGCCACCAGCCAGGTGCTGCCGTCCGGGCGCCGCGTCGCGGCCAGGGAGTCGATCTCGTGTTCGGGCGTGGCGGCGGAGACGAAGGCCTCCGGCACCGTGGTCGATTCGGCGCCGAACACGCGCGGAAGCGGTACCGACGAGGGATCGCGCAGGCCATCGCTGGCGCAGGCGGTGGCGAGCAGGGCGAGGGCGGGCAGGAGCAGGCGGGCAGGGGTCTTCATCGCCGGATTATGCAAATACGCGCCCGGGGGCCGCCAGCGCCCTTATTCATCGCTTCATCGGCATGAAGGGATTGACACCGGCCCCGGCCGCCGGCAAAGTCGGCCCCGCAATCCCATCGAGACCGGCTGAGGGATAGGCCCGATGAAGCCGGGGCAACCCATCCAGGCGCAAGCCTGGCTGAAGGTGCCAATTCCTGCGGCGGACCCCGGTCCTCCGGAAGATGGGTCGTGACGTTCCCGCCGCGCGGGGCGCACGACACGGCTTTCGACGCAAGAAGCTCGCTGGGGCCCCGCCCGATCCCAGGAGCCCTGCGATGAGCCTCACCCCGACCTGCCCCTCCGACCCGGCCGAGCACGAGGCCGCCGGCCCGTCCCTCGTGCCGGCGCGTCGCTTCCACCTCTCCGCCCGGCTGGACCTGCGCCACGCCGGCCGGCGCGACGTGGTGCTGCGCGGCCAGTGGCTGGGCCCGCCCGGCGCACCGCTGGTGGTGGTGGCTGGCGGCATTTCCGCCGATCGCCGCGTCGCGGCGCTGCCGGGCGACCCCTCGCCCGGCTGGTGGGCGGCGCAGGTGGGGCCCGGCCGCGCCCTCGATACCCAGCGCCGGCGCGTGCTTTCGCTGGATTGGCTGGGCGCGGACGGCGCGCTCGACGCCCCGATCGATCCGGCCGACCAGGCCGATGCGCTCGCGCACGTGCTCGACGCGCTGGACGTCGCGCGCGTCGAAGCCTGGGTCGGCGCCAGCTACGGCGCCATGGTCGGCCTGCAGTTCGCGGCCCGGCACGGCGAGCGCCTGGGCCAGCTGGTGGCGATCAGCGGCGCGCACCGTCCGCATCCCTATGCCAGCGCCTGGCGCGCCCTGCAGCGGCAGGTGCTGGCGCTGGGTCGCGACCAGGGCGGCAGCAGCGAGGCCCTGGCGCTCGCACGCCAGCTGGCGATGCTGTCCTACCGCACGCCGGCCGAATTCGCCGAGCGCTTCGACGCGCCCGCCGGCCTGGTGGACGGCCGCGTGCGCGTCGCCGCCCAGGACTACCTGGAGGCGCGCGGCCGCCACTACGCCGCGCGCTGGTGCAGCACCGCCTTCGCGCGCCTGGGCGAATCGATCGATCTGCAGTGCGTGGACCCGGCCGCGGTGCGCGTGCCGGTGACCGTGGTCGGGGTTGCCGAGGACGGGCTGGTGCCGCTGGCCGACCTGCAGGCCCTGGTCGAAGCGCTGCCCGGGCCGGCGCGCCTGCGCGTGCTGCGCTCGCGCTACGGCCACGATGCCTTCCTGAAGGAGGACGCGGCCATCGCCGCCGTCCTGCGCGAGGCGCTCGACGCCGGGGTGCGCCCGTGAGCGCGCGCTGTCCGGCCACGGTGGCGGTGCGCGCCGGCATCGATGCCGATGCGGCCTTCGGCGCGGTGACGCCACCGCTGGTGCTGTCGAGCAACTTCAGCTTCGCCGGCATCGGGCGCAAGCGCCGCTACGACTACACGCGCAGCGGCAACCCCACCCGGGACCTGCTGGGCGCGGCCCTGGCCGAGCTCGAGGGCGGCGCCGGCGGCGTGGTCACGGCCACGGGCATGGCGGCGATCACCCTGGTGCTCGAGGCCCTGCTGCAGCCCGGCGACCGCCTGGTGGTGACCCACGACTGTTACGGCGGCAGCTGGCGCCTGTTCGATGCACTGGCGCGCAAGGGCCGCTTCGAGCTGGTGCTGGCCGACCTGCGCGATCCGGCGGC
Organism: Arenimonas sp.; assembly: GCA_041919875.1. GTDB lineage: Bacteria > Pseudomonadota > Gammaproteobacteria > Xanthomonadales > Xanthomonadaceae > Arenimonas. The sequence goes on along the minus strand of JAYRTA010000080.1, from coordinate 1,606 downwards.
ACTGGCGGCGGCGCTGGCCCGGCCCCCGCGCCTGGTGTGGATCGAAACGCCGTCCAATCCCCTGCTGCGCGTCACCGACCTGCGCGAGGTCGTGCGCCTGGCGCATGCGGTGGGCGCGCTGGCGCTGGTGGACAACACCTTCCTCTCGCCGGCGCTGCAGCGCCCGCTGGATTTCGGCGCCGACCTGGTGCTGCACTCCACCACCAAGTACATCAACGGCCACAGCGACGTGGTCGGCGGCGCGGTGGTGGCGCGCGATTCGGCCCTGCTCGACACGCTGGCCTGGTGGGCGAACGCGCTGGGCCTGGCGGGCGCGCCCTTCGACAGCTTCCTCACCCTGCGCGGCCTGCGCACGCTCGATGCCCGCCTGCGCGTGCACCAGGAGAACGCCCAGGCCCTGGCCGAGCGCCTGCAGCGCCACGCCGCGGTGGCCGCCGTGCATTTCCCCGGCTTGGCCACGGACCCGGGCCATGCCCTGGCGGCGAGGCAGCAGCGTGGCTTCGGCGCGATGGTCTCGTTCGACCTGCGCGGCGGCGAGCACGCGGTGCCGGCCTTCGTCGACGGGCTGGAATGCTTCACCCTGGCCGAATCCCTGGGCGGCGTGGAAAGCCTGGTGGCGCATCCGGCGACGATGACGCACGCGGCGATGTCCGTGCAGGCGCGGCGTTCGGCCGGTATCGGCGAGGGCTTGCTGCGGCTGTCGGTGGGCATCGAGGCCCTCGAAGACCTGGAGGCCGACCTGGCCGCGGCGCTCGACCGCGCGGCCCGCGTGGCCGAGGTGGTGGCGCCGTGAGCGCGCCCGGGCTGGCATCGCGCACCGCGCCGCGGCGCATCGCCCTGCTGGGCGTGGGCACCGTGGGGCAGGCGTTGTTGGCGCGCCTGCAGGCGCTGGATCACCCCGGGCTGGTGTTGGCCTGGGTTGCGAATTCGCGCCGCATCGCCGGCGGGGGGCCGCTGGCACCGGCCTCGGCGCTGGCGGCGCTGGCGCAGGGCCGCGTGCACGACGGCGGCGCCGCCCTGCCGCCGGGCCTGCGGCCGGGCGACGTGGTGGTGGATGCCACCGCCGACGCCGGCCTCGCCGCCGCGCATCCGGCCTGGCTGCGCCAGGGCGTGGCGGTGGTGACGGCGAACAAGCTCGGGCAGGGCGGGCCGCTGTTGCGCCAGCGCGAGATCCGGCAGCTGGTGGCCGCGGGCGCTTGCTACGGCGATTCCGCCACGGTCGGTGCCGGCCTGCCGCTGCTGCGTTCGCTGCGCGCGCTGCGCGCCGGCGGCGATCGCATCCTCGGCCTGGGCGGCGTGCTCTCGGGCACGCTGGCCTGGCTGTTCGACGGCTGGGACGGGCGCGAGCCGTTCTCGGACCGCGTGCGCGCCGCGGTCGCCGCGGGCTTCGCCGAGCCCGACCCGCGCGTGGACCTGTCGGGCGAGGACGTGCGCCGCAAGCTGCTGATCCTCGCGCGCACCGCGGGGCTGCCGCTGGAGGCGGGCGAGGTGCAGGTGCAGTCGTTGCTCACGCCGGCGCTGGCCGCGTGCACACCGGCGGCGATGGCGCAGGCGCTGGCGGACCTGGACGAACCGCTGGCGGCGCGCGCCGCCGCGGCCCGCGCCT
>JAYRTA010000079.1:0-7415 GCA_041919875.1 Arenimonas sp. | reverse complement strand
CGCCGGGCAGCTCATGGCGCTGTCGGCCCGCCCCTGGGACGCAGGGCCGTCCATCGCCGCGTCCTGCCACGACGGGGCGGAACTGGCGCAGGCCGAGCGCCTGGGCCTGGACTTCGTGGTGCTGGGGCCGGTGCGGGCCACCGGGACCCACCCCGGCGCGCCGGTCCTGGGCTGGGAGGGCTTCCGCGCCCTGCGCGAGGACGTCTCCTTGCCGATCTATGCCCTGGGCGGCCTGCGCCCGGCCGACGTACCCACCGCCCGCCGGCACGGCGGGCAGGGCATCGCGGCGATCCGCGGGCTCGGGCCCGCGCGCGCCTAGGCCGGCGCCGAGGCCGCCAGGCGGAGGTAGCGCTCGTGCAGGCGGCCGATCGCGGCGTCCACGGCCGCCAGGGGCCCGTCGTTCACCACCACGTCGTCGGCGATGGCCAGCCGCTCGCCGCGACTGGCCTGGGCGGCCACCATGCGGGCGGCGAGGGCGGCGTCGATGCCGTCCCGCGCCTGCAGCCGCGCCTGCTGCATGGCGACGCCCGCGTCCACCACGAGGATGCGCTGCAGCCAGGGGTAGGCCCGGCGGCCGCCGCCCTCGGCCAGCAGCGGGATCGCCGCCACGGCATACGGCCCCGGCGCCGCCTCGCAGGCCTCGTGCAGCCAGCGCCGGATGCGCGGGTGCAGCAGGCCCTCCAGCCGGGCCTTGGCCCCCGCATCGGAAAAGACCAGGCGGCGCAGGGCGGGCCGATCGATCCGGCCGTCGCCGGCCAGGATGCCGGTGCCGAAGGCCGCCACCACGTCGTCCAGGCCCGGTTGCCCCGGCTCCACCACGGCGCGCGCGGCGACGTCCGCATCGGCCACGGGGATGCCGCGGGCCTGGAAGGCCGCGGTGGCCGCCGACTTGCCCGAGGCCACCCCGCCGGTCACCGCCACCACCCAGCGCGCCATGGCCTCAGCCCGGGCTGGTCAGCGCGAAGAAGGCATCGCGCAACGCCTGGCCCCAGCCCAGCTGGATCCAGCCCGCGACCGCCAGGTAGGGGCCGAAGGGCAGGGGCGTGGAGCGATCCTTGCCACGCGCGAACAGCCAGAGGCTGCCGACGATGGCGCCGATGAAGGACGCCATGAGCACGATCGGCAGGATGCCCTGCAGGCCGCACCAGGCGCCCAGGGCCGCCAGCAGCTTGAAGTCGCCCTGGCCCATGCCTTCCTTCCCCGCGATGCGCCGGAAGGCGGCGTTGACCGCCCAGAGGCTGAGATAGCCGGCGGCGGCGCCGAAGATCGCATCCACCGGCCCCACGAACAGCGTGGTCGTGGACAGCAGCAGGCCGATCCACAGCAGCGGCAGGGTGAGGTCGTCGGGCAGCAGGGTGGTGCGCAGGTCGATGCCGGACATCGCCACCAGCATGGCGCTCAGGCCCATCGCCGCCAGGGCCTCGGGCCCGACCCCGAAGCGCAGCACGCAGGCGGCGAACAGCAGGCCCGTCACCAGCTCCACCGTGGGGTACTGCCAGGAGATGGCGGTGCCGCAGCCGCGGCAGCGGCCGCGCAGCAGCACGAAGCTCAGCAGGGGAACGTTTTCCCAGGGCGCCAGCCGGTGCCCGCATTTCGGGCAGGCCGAGCGCTGCACGACGATACCCGGCGGCGCGGGGTCGTACTGCTCGGGCAGTTCGAGGAACTCGCGCGCATCGCGCCGCCACTGCCATTCCAGGCGGGGCGGCAGGCGCAGGATCACCACGTTCAGGAAGCTGCCGATCAGCAAGCCCAGGACCAGCGCCAAGCCGGCCGCGAGGGCCGGCTGCGCCGCGAGGAGCGAGAGCATCGAATCAGACCGTGGCGGCGATCTTGAAGATCGGCAGGTACATGCCGATCACCATGCCACCGACCAGCACGCCGATGATGATCATGATGAAGGGCTCGAGCAGGCTGGCCAGGGCGTCGACGGCGTTGTTGACTTCCATCTCGTAGAACTCGGCCACCTTGAGCAGCATGGTGTCGAGCGCGCCGGCCTCTTCGCCGATGGCGGTCATCTGCACCACCATGTGCGGGAACAGGTTGACCTGCTTCATCGCCACGTTGAGCTGGTAGCCCACCGAGACGTCGTCGCGGATGCGCTTGACGGCATCGTTGTAGATGATGCTGCCGGTGGCGCCGCCGACGGTCTCGAGCGCCTCCACCAGGGGCACGCCGGCCTTGAAGGTCAGGGCGAGGGTGCGGGCGAAGCGGGCGATGGCGGACTGATGGAGGATCTGGCCGATGACCGGCAGCTTGAGCAGGAGACGGTCCACCGTTCGTTCCAGGGCCGGCGACCGCTTGTAGGCAAACATGAAGCCAACGACCGAGCCCACCAGGACAAGCAACACCGTCCACCACCAGGTGGTCATGAACTCGGAAGCACTGACGATCATCTTGGTGAAGGCGGGCAGCTCGGCGCCGAAGCTCTTGAACACCGCATCGAACTGCGGAACCACGTAGATCAGGAGGATCGAGCTCACCACGATGGCGACGGCAATCACCGCGATCGGATAGAAGAGCGCCTTCTTGATCTTGCCCTTCAGGGCCTCCATTCGTTCCTTGTACGTCGCCACCGTGTCGAGCACGGTGTCGAGCACGCCGGCTTGCTCGCCCGCGCGGGTGAGGTTGCGGAACAGGGAGTCGAACTGGACCGGATGCCGGGTCATGGCCTCGGACAAGGAGGAGCCGCCGGAAATCTGGTCGCGCACATCGTTGAGCATGTCGCGCATGCGCGGGTTGGCCTGGCCGTTGGCCAGGATCTCGAAGGCCTGCACCATCGGCACGCCCGACTGCAGCATCGTGGCGATCTGGCGCGAGAAGACCGCGACGTCGCGGGCGCTGATGGCCTTGCCGGAAGCTCCGAACAGGGGCTTGCCCTTCGCCCGCACCGTCGTCGGGTTGATGCCCTGCTTGCGAAGCTCCGCCTTGACCAGGTTGGCGTTCTTCGAGGACGTTTCGCCCTTCATCTTCACGCCGCGCTTGTCGGTGCCCTCCCAGGTGAACTGCTTGAGGTCCGAAGTGCGCGGAGCGGGGGCTTTCGCAGCAGTGGTCGCCATGGTTTAGTCCTTGGTCACGCGGTTGACTTCGGCCAGGCTGGTCACGCCCTGGCGGGCCTTCCAAAGGGCGGATTGCCGCAGGTCGCGCACGCCGGCCGTTTGCGCGGCCTCCGCGATCTGCAGGGCGTTGCCGCCCTCGAGGATGATCTTCTGGATGTTCTCGGCCATCGGCATCACCTGGTAGATGCCCACGCGGCCCTTGTAGCCGTCGTTGCAGTCCTCGCAGCCGACCGGTTCGTACAGGGTGATGCCGGCCTTGACCTCGTCGGCCGTGTAGCCTTCGGCCAGCAGGGCGTTTTCGGGCAGCTGCACCGGCTTCTTGCAGTCGTGCAGGCGGCGCGCCAGGCGCTGGGCGATGATCAGGGTGACCGAACTGGTGATGTTGTAGGGCGCGATGCCCATGTTCATCAGTCGGCTGACGGTCTGCGGGGCGTCGTTGGTGTGCAGGGTGCTGAGCACCAGGTGGCCCGTCTGCGCGGCCTTGACGGCGATCTCCGCCGTCTCGAGGTCGCGGATTTCGCCGACCATGATCACGTCCGGGTCCTGGCGCAGGAAGCTGCGCAGGGCCGCGGCGAAGGTCATGCCCTTCTTGGCGTTCATCTGCACCTGGTTGATGCCCGGGACGCGGATTTCGACCGGGTCCTCGGCGGTGGAGATGTTGCGCTCCTCGGTGTTGAGGATGTTCAGGCCGGTGTACAGCGACACCGTCTTGCCCGAGCCGGTGGGGCCGGTCACCAGGATCATGCCGTAGGGCTTGGCCAGGGCGCTCAAGTAGAGCTGCTTCTGGTCGTCCTCGTAGCCCAGCTTGTCGATGCCCAGCTTGGCCGCGCTGCCGTCGAGCAGGCGCAGCACCACCTTCTCGCCGAACAGGGTGGGGCAGGTGGACACGCGGAAGTCCATCTGCTTGGTCTTGCTGATGTTGAGCTTGATGCGGCCGTCCTGCGGCAGGCGGCGCTCGGCGATGTCGAGGGACGCCATCACCTTCAGGCGCGCGGTGATGCGCGGGTGCAGCTTGACCGGCGCCTTGGCGACCGTGCGCAGGATGCCGTCCATGCGCAGGCGCACGCGGAACTCGGTTTCGTAGGGTTCGAAGTGGATGTCGGAGGCGCCGCGCTTGATCGCATCCAGCAGCACCTTGTTGACGAACCGAACCACGGGGGTGTCGTCGCCGCCGCCCTTGGTGTCGGCCAGGTTGTCCGGGCCGTCGTCGTCGCCGCCGGTGGCCTCGAGGTTCTCCAGGCCTTCGTCGTCGCCCATGCCCTGGTCCATCGAGTCGCTGGCGGACAGCGCCTGTTCGATGGCCTTGCGGAGGCGGTCCTCGTCGATGAGGATCGGTTCGACGGTGAGGTTGGCCGCGAACTTGATGTCGTCCAGGGCGCGGGTATTGGTCGGGTCGGAGATGCCGACGAACAGGCGGTTGCCACGCTTGAACAGGGGCAGGGCCTGGTGCTTGTTGATCAGCTCCTCGCTGACGAGCTTGACCGCCGACTGGTTCAGGTCGAGGGCCGAGGCATCGAACAGCGGCATGCCGAACTCGATCGCCTGCGCCCCGGCGATGGCAGCGGCGTTGGCCAGCCGCTTCTCGATCAGGTAACGATGGATGGGTTGCTTGGCCTTGCTGGCCTCTTCCAGCGCCTTGCGGGCATCGGCCTCGCCCAGGAGACCGTCCAGCACGAGACGCCGGGCAATGCCCGTGATGCCTACCAGGTTGGCCGTAGCCGCTGAATTCATTACGGTTTTGCCCCTATCCGTGCGTTAACCCCCCCGTTAACACGCCTTAACATAGCCCAAGAGGCCATGGATGGGAATGGTGGGCCCGACCGGCCAAAAAAGAAGGGCCCCGCCGAGGCGGGGCCCTTCCGATCTTCAGCCTGGGCGATTAGCGGCAGGCGGACGGCAGGTACTTCGAAGCGATCGTCGTACCGCCAGCGGCAGTGCAGTCCCACTTGGTCGAGCCAGCGGTGAAGTTGGCCTTGTAGACCAGCTTCGAGGTGCTGATCGCCTTGTTGGTGCGCGGCTGGGCGAACGCAACGGTGATCAGGCCCGAGGTGACGGTCACGCCGCTGACGTAGGTGCCGGTGATGACCGGATCCACGCCGGCCAGCGCATTGCTGGTCGGGGCGACGCCGTAGTTGGCGTAGTACTCGGCGACGGCGGTCTTGGCGCCGGAGGCCAGGGTGGCGCCCTCGGACACCTGCGAGCGGACCAGGTAGTCCTGGTAGGCCGGGATGGCGATGGCCGCCAGGATGGCGATGATCGCGACGACGATCATCAGTTCGATCAGCGTGAAGCCCTTCTGGATGGTGCTCTTCATGGTCAATCCCTCTAGATGGATGAAAACACTGGCCCTCTGCTCCCGGCGACGGGATCCGTTCCGTGGCTGCCGATCACCGGCACGCGGGCCAATTACCGCAATGCATGATGCGTGCCAAGAAGATGTCCCCCTCTTCCCGCAATCCTGCCGCGCAAGCCCAGAATACGCCAAATCGTGGGCCGTGCGGCCATGCGGATCCACTTTGTTGTCTGGGTCACAATGTGACGCGGCGCGTCAGTTTCTGCTCCGCTATCGGCAAGCGGCGGGACGGAACCGCGGGTCGACCGTTCCGCCCGAGCAATTCCAGACCACCGATCCGGTGCCGGGCGTCGGTGCCAGCGTGATGGTCCTGCCCAACAGGGCGCCATTGGCCTGGTTTCCATATTCGACCGTGATCGTGCCGTTGATGACCTGGACCTGGCGCACGTATCTCCCCGTGATCTGTGTGCTCGGAGCCAGTTGGGCCGTGGCGTTGTCGGCAGGCAGGGCTCCCCGCGCCTGCAGGTACTCCGTGACCGAGGTCTTTGCGCCCCCTGCGAGGTTCAGGCCCTCGGTCACCTGGCTGCGGACCAGGAAGGTCTGGTAGGCGGGAATCGCGAGGGCGGCCAGGATCGCGATGATGGCCACCACGATCATCAGTTCGATCAGGGTGAAGCCTTCCGCGAATCTGGCGCCGCTGGATCTGCTGGCCATGCGTGCTCTCCCTTCCCCAAGGGGTGGTCGTTGGAATAGTCTGCAAGAATCGTACCGAACCGGGTCACGCCCGGATCACAGGGGATCTGGGATGAAGACGCGCTGGTTTGGACCTGCACTGCTGTTGCTGTTTGTCGCTTCCGGTTTCGCAGGGCTCGTATACCAAGCCATCTGGTCACATTACCTGGGCCTCTCGCTCGGGCACGCCGCCTATGCCCAGACGCTCGTGCTCGCGATCTTCATGGGGGGAATGGCGCTGGGTGCCTGGGCGGTCAGCCGGTACGCAGGCCGAATCCGCGACCTCATCATTGGCTACGCCGTCATCGAGCTGGTGATCGGCATCCTCGGTCTCCTGTTCCATCCGTTCTTCCAGGGCTATCTCGCCTTCTCGCACGAGACGGTGTTGCCCGCGCTGGGGTCGCCCGGGCTCGCCCGCACCTACCAGTGGCTTTCCGCGGCGCTGCTGATCCTTCCCCAAAGCGTGCTGCTGGGTGCGACCTTCCCGCTGATGAGCTCCGGCTACCTTCGCGCCGCCCCGGGCGAAGATGGCAGGGTGCTCGGTGGCCTGTACTTCACCAACAGCCTCGGCGCCGCGGCGGGTGCGCTCGGCGCCACGTTCCTCCTCCTGCCGGCGGTCGGCATGCCCGGTACGGTGCTGGTGGCGGGCATCATCAACATCGTCGTCGCCATTGTGGCGTGGGCGGTGGCAAAGAGGATGCAGGCCGATGGCTTCACCCGTCCCGCCGAACCGGTGGCCGTGGCGAAGGCGTCGGGCCCGGAGGCAGGCAAGGAACCGGCCCAGCTAGCACCACTGGCCCGGACCATGCTCTGGGCGACCTTCATTTCCGGCGCGGCATCCTTCGTATACGAGATCGGTTGGGTGCGGATGCTCAACCAGGCATTGGGCACGACGATCCATAGTTTCGAGTTGATGCTGGCGGCGTTCATCCTTGGCTTGGCGTTTGGCGGCCTTTGGATCCGCCGCCGGGGCGACCGGGTGGTGGACGCCGTCCGCTACGTGGGTTTCGTCCAGGTGCTGATGGGCATCGCCGCGCTTGTGTCGATTCCCGTGCTGGCGCAGAGCTTCACCTGGGTGGGCTGGTTGATGGATGCCCTTGCGCGGAGCGAGACCGGCTACTCGCTCTTCAGCCTGGGAAGCGCGACGATTGCACTGCTTGTGATGTTTCCCGCGGCGTTCTTCGCGGGAATGACGCTGCCCTTGTTCACCATGGTGTTGCTGCGCGCGGGCGCGGGCGAGGCCAGCATCGGCCGCATCTATGCCGCCAACACGCTGGGCGCCATCGCCGGCGTGGCGCTCGCCGTGCACCTGTTGATTCCACTGCTGGGCGTGC
>JAYRTA010000078.1:0-7427 GCA_041919875.1 Arenimonas sp. | reverse complement strand
AGGCCAGCGCGGACGCCGCCGAGGCCGCTGCGTTCGGCCAGGCCGGCGCGGACGCCGCCGAGGCGGCGGAACGCCTGCCTCCCGGCTCCGAAGACGCCTCGTCGGCCGCGGGCGCGGGCGTCCTGCCCTCGCCCGCGGCGCCCGCCGACGCCACGCTCGACCTGGGGCGGGCAGCGGCCGCCAAGCAAGCCTCGCCGGAAGAGGCCGCCGAGGGCGCCCGGACGTCGACGGACCGCTTGCTCCGGTACGCCCTGCCCGAACCGCCCGCGGCCCCCGTGGAGCCGCCGCCGGCCGCCCATCGCGTCGCCCCGGCTCCGCCGCCGCCCCCTCCCCCGGCGCCGCCCGCGCCACCGCAGCCGCAGGCCGCGCCCGCGGCCGAGGCACCCGCCACACCCAGCCCGGCGGTCGCCGCGCCCGAACCTGCCCCTGCCGCGACGGCCGACCTGGATCCGCAGGACGGGAACCCGCGGCTCGATGCCATCGAAGTGACCGGCTCCCGCATCAAGCGCAGCGAGGTCGCCGATCGCGAAGCCGAGGCGCGCTCGCGAGAGCAGTCCGGGCGCGAGCAGGCCGCGCGCGAGCGCGACGCACGCGCCGGCGCCGCGCAGGCCCAGCGCCGCCAGGCGGCCGACGCGCAGGCGCAGCGGCAGGACGTCGCGCAGGCCTTCCCCGCGCCGCCCGCCGCGGTCGCATCGGCACCCGCGCCGAGCGCGGCGCTGCCGCCGGTGGTGCGCGACGGCGATCTCTCGGCCGAGGCCTGGCTGGTGCGAATCCGCGAGCGGCGCGACGCCGGCGACGCGGCCGGTGCCCGGGCCAGCCTGCTTGCCTTCGCCCGCGCCTTCCCCGACCGCCGCGTGCCGGACGACCTGGCCGACCTGCTGGAGTGAGCGGCCGCCAGACCCTGGCCGCGCCGGCGCGCCACCTGCTGGAGGCGCGCAAGAGCCGCTTCCTCGCCCAGGCGACCCACGTCGCCAGTCCGGAGCGGGCCCTGGCCTGGCTGCGCGAAGTCGCCGATCCACAGGCCACCCACAACTGCTGGGCCTATCGCATCGGCGGTGCGTACCGATCCAGCGACGACGGCGAGCCCGGCGGCAGCGCGGGCCGACCGATCCTGGCCGCGATCGACGGCCAGGGCCTGGACGAGGTGATGGTGGTCGTCACGCGCTGGTACGGCGGCACCAAGCTCGGCGTGGGCGGCCTGGTGCGGGCCTACGGGGGCGCGGCCGCCGAGTGCCTGCGCACGGCCCTTCGGCGCGAGCGCGTGGACTGGGTGAATTTCGAACTGCACAGCGATTTTTCGCTCGCCGGCGCCCTGCACGCGCTGTTGCCCGCCTTGGGCGCCGACAAGCGGGACGAACGCTTCGACGGCGAGGGCCTGGTCTTGCGTTTGCGCCTGCCCGCCACCAAGGTGGAAGCGCTGTCCGCCCGGGTCCGCGACCTGAGCCGGGGCGGCGCCCGCCTCCGCCGCCTCGACCCCGACGAATGACCGACGCCCTGCCCCGCCCCCCCGTCACGTCCCTGCGTGGCCTGCTGCCCTTCCTGCGCCCGCACCGCGCGCTGCTGGCCGCCTGGCTGGGCGCGCTGGCGCTGTCGTCCAGCGCCACGCTGCTGCTGCCCGTGGCGGTGAAGTACATGATCGACCAGGGCTTCCAGGCCGGTGGCGATGTCGACCGCTGGTTCGCCCTGCTGTTCGTGGTGGCGGTGGTGCTGGCCCTGGCCACGGCGGCGCGGTTCTACTTCGTATCCCTGCTGGGCGAGCGGGTGGTGGCCGACCTGCGCCGTTCGCTCTACACCCACCTGCTGTCGCTCGACCAGGCCTTCTTCGAAAAGACCCGGGCGGGCGAACTGCTGTCGCGGCTTTCGGCGGATACCGAACTGCTGCGCAGCGTGGTCGGTTCGAGCATGTCGGTGGCCCTGCGCAGCGGCGTGACGGTCCTGGGCAGCGCGGTGATGCTGGCGGTGACCAGCCCGCGCCTGGCGCTGTTCGCGCTGCTGGGCATCCCGCTGGTGGTGCTGCCGATGGCGCTCTCGGGCCGGCGCGTGCGCGCGGTGGCCAAAGCGGCCCAGGACCGGGTCGCGGACGCCAACGCCCGCGCCGGCGAAACCCTGGGCGCGATGCACACGGTGCAAAGTTATGCCCGCGAGGGCTTCGAAGCCGGCCGCTTCGGCGAGGCCGTGGTGCAGGCCCTGGGCGCGGCGCGCCGGCGCATCCGCATGCAGGCCGCGCTCACCGCCCTGGTCATCGTGCTGGTGTTCGGTTCGATCACGGCGGTGCTGTGGGTGGGCGCGCAGGACGTGATCGCCGGGCGGATGACGCCGGGCACCCTGGGCCAGTTCGTGCTCTACGCGCTGATCGGCGCCGGATCGGTGGGCGCGCTGGCGGAAGTCTGGGCCGAAGTGCAGCGCGCGGCCGGTGGCATGGCCCGCATCGGCGAACTGCTGGGCGAGCGTTCGGCGCTGTCGCGTCCGGCCGCCGGGGCGGGGCCCGTGCTGCCGGTGCGCGGCGAGCTGCGCTTCGAAGGCGTGCGTTTCCACTACCCCAGCCGGCCCGACAGCGCGGCGCTGGCGGATTTCGACCTGGTCGTGCATCCGGGCGAAACGGTGGCCCTGGTCGGGCCCTCCGGCGCCGGCAAGAGCACCGTCTTCCAGCTGCTGCTGCGCTTCCACGACCCGGCCGCCGGCACCGTGCGGCTGGACGGCGCCGACCTGCGCGGCCTGTCGCCGGAGGACCTGCGCGGCCAGATCGCCCTGGTGCCGCAGGACCCGGTCGTGTTCGCCACCACCGCGCGCGAGAACATCCGCTATGGCCGGCTCGAGGCAAGCGACGCGCAGATCGAGGCCGCCGCCCGCAGCGCCGAGGCCCACGACTTCCTGGCCGCCCTGCCCCAGGGCTACGACAGCGAACTGGGCGAACGCGGCGCGCGCCTCTCCGGCGGCCAGCAGCAGCGCCTCGCCATCGCCCGGGCCCTGCTCAAGGACGCGCCGATCCTGCTGCTGGACGAAGCCACCAGCGCGCTGGACGCCCAGAGCGAACGCGCGGTGCAGCAGGCGCTCGAACGGCTGATGCAGGGCCGCACCACCCTGGTGATCGCGCACCGGCTGGCGACCGTGCTCAAGGCCGACCGGATCGTGGTGATGGACCAGGGCCGGGTCGTGGACCAGGGCACCCATGCCGAACTGCTGGCCCGCAACGGCCTCTATGCCGAGCTCGCCCGCCTGCAGTTCGGCGGGTCCTGATCCGCAAAAGGAAAGCCCCGCGCTGGGCGGGGCTTTCCGTACCACCCACGCGCCCGGCTCAGGCCGGTACGACGTTCGACGCCTGCGAGCCCTTGGGGCCCTGCACCACTTCGAAGCTCACGCGCTGGCCTTCCTGGAGCGAGCGGAAGCCCTTGGCGGCGATGGCGGAGTAATGCACGAACACGTCTGCGCTGCCGTCCTCGGGAGCGATGAAACCGAAGCCCTTGGCGTCGTTGAACCACTTCACGGTGCCGAAACTCATAGAACATGACCTCAATGCGGTAGGAACGAGCGTGCGCCGTGGGCCGGTGCTCCGGTCGCGTGCACGGCCCGAGTATGAACAAGGGCAAAACGCTTGACAATCACCCCCGCAGGGCGTTGAGCAGGGCCGGCAGGCCGGCGCTGGCGGCCTCCACGTTGGCGAGCACCTCGTCGAGCGTGATCTCCCGATCGTCGCCGCAGCCGGCCGCCCAGTTCGCCACCACCGCCAGGCAGGCGTACTCCAGGCCAAGCTCGCGGGCGAGGCCCGCCTCGGGCATGCCGGTCATGCCGACCAGGTCGCAGCCGTCGTGGCGCAGGCGGGCGATTTCCGCCCGGGTCTCCAGGCGCGGGCCCTGGGTGGCGCCGTAGCAGCCGCCATCGACCACGGCGACGCCGGCACGGCCGGCCGCGGCCAGCAGCTCGCGCCGGAGCGAGGGCGTGTAGGGATCGCCGAAATCCACGTGCAGCACCTCGCCGCCCTCGGCGTCCCAGAAACTCGCGTCGCGGCCCCAGGTGTAGTCGATCAGCTGGTCCGGGCAGGCCAGCACCCGCGGCCCGTAGTCCGGGGTGATGCCGCCGACGGTATTGATCGCCAGGACGCGGCGCGCGCCCAGGTCCTTCAGGCGCCACAGGTTGGCGCGGTAGTTGACCCGGTGCGGCGGCAGCGCATGGCCCTCGCCGTGGCGCGCCATGAAGGCCACGCCCAGGCCGCCCAGGCGGCCGATGCGCACCGGTCCGCTGGGGCGGCCCCAGGGGGTGTCGCCGGTTTCGGTGCGCACGTCTTCAAGCGCCGCCAGGCGATAGATGCCGGTGCCGCCGATCACGGCCAGGTCGATCCGCGCCATCGCTCAGGTTCCCTGCAGGGCGTACAGGCCCGGGAGGTTGCGGCCCTGTTCGTGGAAATCCATGCCGTGGCCGTAGACGTAGCGGTCCGGGACGGTGACCGCGACCCAGTCGGCGTGGATGCCTTCGACGCGGCGGTCGTGCAGCTTCTCGGCCAGCACGGCGATGCGGACGTCGGCCGCGCCCTGGTCCTCGCACCAGTGGCGGATGGCGCGCAGGGTGTGGCCTTCGTCGAGGATGTCGTCGGCGATCAGCACCCGGCGCCCCTCCAGCACGGTGGCGGGGCGATGCAGCCAGGCCAGGCCCGAGCCGGTGGTCTGGCCGCGGTAGCGGGTGGCGTGCAGGTAGTCGAACTCCAAGTCCGTGCGCAGGCACAGCGCCAGCTGGCCGGCGAAGATCAGGCCGCCGTGCATCACGCTCAGGTAGACCGGCCGCTCGCCACCGGCGTAATGGGCGTCGATGTCGGCGGCGATGCGCCCGGTTTCCCGGCGCAGCGTCTCGCCGTCGTACAGCAGGTCGGAGCGGGCCAGGGCCGACGCGAGGTCAGGAGTCATCACGCCACTCCTTCCAGCGGACCGGCCAGGCGGCCGCGGGCGGCGTCGTAGCGGGCATCGGCCAGCAGGCCGTCCCAGCCGGCGGCGCCGCGGCCGAGCAGGCCGGTGATCGCGGCGGCGTTCGGCGGCGGGCGGTCGGACACGGCCGCCAGCGAATCGGGCACCAGGGCCGGGGCGCAGACCAGGACGAGGTCGCAGCCGGCGTCCAGGTGCGCATCGATGCGCGCCTTCACGCCACCGGCGGATTCGGCCGCGGCCATGCCGATGTCGTCGGAGAAGACGACGCCGCGGAATCCCATCTCGCCGCGCAGGATCCCGTCGATCCAGCGCGGCGAATAGCCCGCGGGCTCGGGTGCGACGGCCGGATAGGCCACGTGCGCCATCATCACCGCATCGGCACCGGCGGCGATGCCGGCGCGGAACGGCAGCAGGTCCTCGGCTTCGAGGGCGGCCCACGGGCGCGGGTCGACGGCGTCGTCGAAATGGGTGTCCTCGCGCACCGAGCCGTGGCCCGGGAAATGCTTGAGCGTCGCGGCCATGCCGGCCGCATGCATGCCTTCCACGTAGGCGCGGGTGAACTCGGCGACCACGGCCGGCTCGGCGTCGAAGGCCCGGTTGCCGATGGCCAGGTTGCCGCGGCCCAGATCGACCACGGGCGCGAAGCTCAGGTCCAGTCCGGTGGCGCGGATCTCGCTTGCCATCAGCCAGGCATGCTCGCGGGCGAGCGCCAGCGCGGCCTCGCGGTCGCGCCGGTACCGCGCGCCGAAACCCTCCAGCGGCGGCAGCGGGTGGTAGCCCTCGCGGAAGCGCTGCACGCGACCGCCTTCCTGGTCCACGCACACCAGCTGCGGCCGCGGCGCGGCGGCGCGGATGGCGGCGGTCAGCTCGGCCACCTGCGCGCGCGAGGCGAAGTTGCGGCTGAACAGGATCACGCCGGCCACCGCCGGGTGCTGCAGCCATTCGATTTCCGCGGGGGCCAGCTGGTGGCCGCCCACTCCGATCACCAGCATCAGGCTTGCTCCTGCGCGCTCCAGCGCGCATACGGGCGCTCGGCGAGCGCGAGGTTGTAGTAGCGGGCCAGGTCGGTCACTTCCTCGCCCAGCCAGGCGGGACGCTCGAAGGCGGCGTCGGCGTGTTCGAGTTCGAGTTCGGCGACGACCAGGCCGGCATTGTCGCCCAGGAATTCGTCCACTTCGAAGGTATGGCCACCCACCGGCACGTAATGGCGGACCTTGTCGACCAGGCCGCCGACGCACAGGGCCAGCAAGGCCTCGGCATCGGCGACCGGGATCGGATAGTCGAACTCCTGCCGGGTATGGCCGAGTTCGCGCGACTTGAGGTTGAGGAAGGCCTGGTCGCCGGCGATGCGCACGCGCACGGAGGCGTTTTGCCGACCTTCCCGCAGCGCCGCCATGTCGTTCACGTAGCCCTGCGCCATGCGCACGGAACGCACCGCCGCCTCGCGCCAGCCCGGGCCGGACACCTTGAACTTGCGCTCGATCTCGATACCCATGGCCCGATTGTAGCCGCCCGCCGGAGCGGGGTCAGCGCTCGAAAAGCGCGATGGATTCGACGTGGGCGGTCTGCGGGAACATGTCCATCGCGCCCGCGGCGACCAGGCGGAAGCCGCGCTCGCGCACCAGGAAGCCGGCATCCCGGGCCAGTGAGGCCGGGTGGCAGGAGACGTAGACGATCCGGTCGATGCCCTTGAAGGGCATCTGCGCCAGGACCTCGGCCGCCCCGGCCCGCGGCGGGTCGAGCAGAAGCTTGTCGAAGCCCGCCCTCATCCAGGGCTCGGCGGCGAGGTCCTTGAACAGGTCCGCGGCGTGGAACTCCACGTTCGCCAGGCCATTGGCCCGCGCATTCTCGCGCGCCCGGGCCACCAGGCCGGCGTCGCCCTCCACGCCCACCACGGCGCCCGCACGGCGCGCCAGCGGCAGGGTGAAGTTGCCCAGGCCGCAGAACAGGTCGAGCACGCGCTCGTCCGGCTGCGGATCGAGCAGGTCCAGGGCCGCGGCGATCATCCGGTCGTTCAGGCCGGCATTGACCTGGATGAAGTCCAGCGGCCGGAACGCCAGCCGCAGGTCGAAGTCCGGCAGCGAAAAGGACAGCGGAAAGGAGGCCGGCCACAGCGGCCGCACGGTATCCAGGCCGCCGGGCTGGAGGAAGACGGCATGCCCGCGGCTGCGCGCGTAGTCGGCGAGGCGCTCGAGGTCGGCGTCCGACAGCGGCTCGAGGTGGCGGAAGACGAAGGCCACGCCTTCGTCGCCGGCGATGAATTCGATCTGGGGCAGCGTGCGCTTGCCGTCCAGCGAGTCCACCAGCTCGGCCAGCCGCGGGATCTCCTGCGCGATCGCCGGCACCACCGTGTGGCACTCGGACAGGTCGGCCACGAAGCGCGGATTGGATTCGCGGAAGCCCACCACGGCCTTGCCCTTCTTCTCGACGAAGCGCACCGAGAACCGGCCCTTGCGCCGGTAGCCCCAGGCGGCGTCCGCCAGCGGAGGCAGCACGCGCCCGGGCTCGACGTGG
>JAYRTA010000077.1:0-7429 GCA_041919875.1 Arenimonas sp. | reverse complement strand
CGCCGCGCACCACCGAGGCACCGGCGCCGGGGGCGGTGGCGTACACGCGGGTGGTGCCGTCGCCCTCGACCGCCAGCGCGGCGTCCTCGTCCACGCCCAGGCCGATGATCGTGCGGCCCTCGCCGGCCATCGCTTCGGCCTTCGCCACGAAGGCGACCAGGCGGCCCAGGCGGTTGCGTTCGCGGAAGTGGGTGTCGGTGAGGATGCCGTGCAGCAGCGGCAGCTTCAGGAAGTCCGTTTCGATGGTATTGCCGGGGCCCAGCGGGTCCTCGAGCGCCAGCGGGCTGACCTGGCTGCCGCCGTCCATCGCGCCGTACAGGTATTCGCCCAGCATGGCCAGGCCGGCGCTGGTGCCGCCGAGCGGCTTGCCGTCGCGCACGTGCTTCTCGAGCGCCGCCGCCACCGGCGTACCGCGCCAGAAGCGCACGTAGCGCGACTGGTCGCCACCGGCCAGGAAGATGCCGTCGGCACGCGCCAGGCTGGCCAGCAGGGCCGGGTCGGCGGAGGATTCGCGCCCGCTGAACACATAGGTCTCGACCGAGGTGATGCCGCCGACCTCGTGGAAGAACTCCTCGGCGATCTCGTTGGCCTGCGAGGCACGCAGCACCACGATGTGGCCCTGCCCGGCGCGCGCGAAGAACCAGCGCAGCGCGTCGAAGTTCCGGTCTCCGCCGCCCATCAGCAACAGGCCCGGCTGCACCGGGCCCGGACGCGGCTGGCTGGCGTCGCCGAGCGCGTAGTGCTGGTAATCGCGGGCCCAGGCCGCCGGTGCCAGCAGCAAGGCCAGCGCGAGCCCCTGCAGCCAGGGTCGGAAGGAGGTTCGGGTCATGGGCGGCTCCTGGGAAGGTTGTGGATGGGGACGGACGGGGGGCGGGAATCCCTGCCTCCGGGGCGGTGCCGCGCACGCGGGCCGGCCGGTCGCCGCGCCGATTCTCCGCTACTCTGCGCCCATGCCCACGCCCCAGGACGCCTGGTTCACCGCCGAGATCCTCGTCCACGAGGCCGCGCTGATGGGCTTCCTGCGCCGCTGCTGGCCGCAGCGCGACGAGTGGGCGGACCTGCGCCAGGAAATCTACGTGCGGGTCTACGAGGCGGCCGCGTCCCAGCCGCCGGCGCAGCCGCGCGCCTTCCTGTTCGCCACCGCCCGCAACCTGCTGGCCGACCGGCTGCGGCGCAGCCGGGTGGTGTCCATCGAGACGATGGGTGATTTCGAGGCCTTGAGCGTCTTGATGGTGGACGGGTTGTCGCCGGAACACTGCTGCGGCGCCCGCCAGGTGCTGCGGCGGCTGTCGGACGCCTTCGACCGGCTGCCGCCGCGCTGCCGCGAGGTGGTGTGGCTGCGGCGGGTCGAGGAGCTGTCGCAGAAGCAGGTGGCGGCGCGCCTGGGCATCAGCGAGAAGACGGTGGAGAAGCACCTGGCCAAGGGCATGCGCCTGATGGCCGACGGCTTCCACGGCGGCGAGGGCCTCGGGCCCGCGCCGGCGGTGACGGGGCAACGGGAGAAGCGCCATGGACGCCAGCACGCAGACTGACCGCAGCGCCGCCGCCTGGCTGGCGCGTCGCGACGGTGCGCGCTGGGATGCCCGCGCCGAGGCCGAACTGCAGGCCTGGCTGGCGGCCGATACCGCCCATCGCGTGGCCTTCCTGCGCGTGCAGTCGGCCTGGCAGCAGGCCGACCGGCTCAAGGCCCTGCAACCGGGGCTGGCGGCGAACCACATGGCCCCGGCGTTTGCGCTGGCGCTGCGCCCGCGTGCGCCGCTGCCGGTGCGCCGGCGTGCCTGGCTGCAGCGCCTCGCTGGCCTCGCGGCGGTGCTGGTGCTGGGAGTGCTGGCCGGGGGTGCCTGGTGGCGCAGCGGCACCGAATCGGCCGACTACCAGACCCGCCTGGGCCGGCTCGACACCGTGTCGCTGTCCGACGGCAGCGTGGCCACGCTGGGCAGCGACAGCCGCATCCGCGTGCAGCTCGACCGCGCCGGCCGCCGGGTCGAACTGGCGCAGGGCGAGGGCTACTTCGAAGTCGCCAAGGACGCGGCCCGGCCCTTCGTGGTCACCGCCGCCGGCCATTCGGTGACGGCGGTGGGCACGGCCTTCTCGGTGCGCCGCGAGGGCGACGACGTGCGCGTGGTGGTGACCGAAGGCACCGTGCGCCTGGCCCCTGCCGGCGACCCGGACGCCGCCGGCACCCTGCTGCCGGCCGGCAGCGTGGCGAGCACCCGCGGCGACGGCGTGCTGGTGCGGCGCCAGCCGCTGGACGACGTGGCCCGGCTTGTGGACTGGCGCAGCGGCTACCTGGTCTTCCAGGACAGCCCGCTGTCGGCGGCGGCGGCGGAGTTCAACCGCTACACCCCCCGGCGCCTGGAGATCGGCGACCCGGCCGCCGGGGCCCTGCGGATCGGCGGCAGCTTCCGCTGGGACCACCTGGACACCTTCGTGGCCCTGCTCGAGGCCGGGTTCCCGGTCTGCGCCGAACGCCGGCCGGACCGGATCATCCTGCATTCCTCCGGGGCCGCGGCCTGCCGATGAGGCCGGGCGGGGGATTGGCCCGCCTCGTTCGTCCTGATGCCTGAGGGTGCCGTTCCGTGCACCCACCAGGGGAAGGGGAAGTCCATGCGTTCATCGCTTCGTCGCGTCTTGCTGGCCCTGGCCTGTTCCGCCGCGTTGGCGGCGCAGGCGCAGGAGGGCCCGGCCCGTCCGCTCGATATCCCGGCCGGCAGCCTCTCGGGCGCGCTGGATGCGCTCTCGCGCCAGTCCGGCACCCAGGTCGTGTACCCGGCCGACCAGTTGCGCGGGGTCGCGACCCAGGGCGTGCAGGGCACGCTGACCTCCGACCAGGCGCTCGACCGCCTGCTGCAGGGCAGCGGCTTCGTCGCGCGCCGCGAGGGCGGGGCGGTGGTGATCGTGCGCGCGGCCGTCGCGGCCCCGCCGCCGTCGCCCGCACCGGCCCCGGCCGCGCCGCCGCCGCCGCCGGCCGAGGAGCCCACCACGCTCGAGGCCCTGCAGGTCACCGGTTCGCGCATCCCGCGCGCCCAGGTCGAGGGGCCGGCGCCGATCACCGTGATCAGCGCCGACGACATCAAGGCCGGCGGCTTCACCAGCGTGCCCGACGTGCTGGCCTCGCTCACCCAGAACGGCGGCGAAACCCAGAGCCAGCAGTCCGCCGGCGGCGCCGACTTCTCGCCCGGCGCCCAGCAGGTGGACCTGCGCGCGCTTGGCCCCAACCACACCCTGGTGCTGGTGAACGGCCGCCGCATCGCCGATTTCCCGCTGCCCTTCGGCGGCCGCAGCAATTTCACCGACATCTCCAGCCTGCCGCTGGGCATGATCGAACGCATCGAGGTGCTGACCGGCAGCGCGTCGGCGATCTACGGTTCCGACGCCATTTCCGGCGTGGTGAACGTGATCCTGAAGAAGGAAGCCGACGGCACGATCATCGACTACCGCTACGGCCAGACCGAACGCGGCGACGGCGTCTCGCATCGTCTGAACCTGTCGGGCGGCTTCAGCACCGGTGGCTTCAACCTGGTGGCCGGCCTGGAGTACCGCAAGCAGGACCCGCTGTGGGGCTTCCAGCGCAGCCAGCAGGACTCGAGCTACGACGCGCCCAACCCCAGCCGCTACGGCCACCCGCCGCGCAACTTCCTGATCACCGACTGGTGGGACGACTACATCGACCCGGGCGAGGCGACCTGCGACGCGCTCTCGGACCTCAACGAAGGCACGATGCACTACGCCTACCGGCGCAACTACGGCTACTACTGCGGCAGCGACCGCGCGGTGGCCTACCGCACCATGGTCAGCAAGCGCGACGGCGTGAACCTGTTCGCGTCCATGGGCTACGACCTGGCCAACGGCATGCGCTGGTTCGCCGACGTGCAGGCCGGCCGGCACGAGGTGTCGCTGTTCCGCGCGCCGCGCAGCTGGGCGCTGATGACGCCCGATGGCATCGAGTGGGACTACTTCTATAACGACGCCACCGGCCAGCTCGAGTACTGGCAGCGCCAGTTCACCGTCGAGGAGATGGGCGGGCTCCAGCGCGGCATGGTCAACACCGTGCAGAAGACCTTCGGCATCACCACCGGCTTCACCGGCACCCTGGGCGAGGCCTGGGACTACGAGGCGGCGCTGAGCCATTCGCAGTACCGCGCCGAGATCAGCTGGCCGCAGATCATCGCCTCGGCCGCCAACGACCTGTTCCTGGGGCCGCTGCTGGGCTACGACGGCGACGGCTACCCGATCTACAACGCGCCGTATTCGCGCATGTACACGCCGCTGACGCGCGCGGAGTTCGACAGCATCTTCGCCCGCACCACCTACCACCCGGAGTCGGAGACGCAGACGCTGTCGTTCACGCTGACCAATGCCTCGCTGTTCGAGCTGTCGGGCGGCAGCGCCGGCTTCGCCGCCACCGCCGAGCTGGGGCACCAGTCCTACGACCTCAAGCCCGACCCGCTGGCCACGCAGTACTACTACTACAGCTGGAAGGACTCCGACGGCGCCGGCAGCCGCAACCGCTGGGCGTTGGCCGGCGAGCTGCGCATGCCGGTGCGCGATGACCTCAACATCAGCGTCGCGGGCCGCTTCGACCAGTACCGCTTCGCCGGCCGCGACCCCAACCGCTTCA
Source organism: Arenimonas sp. (assembly GCA_041919875.1). Classification (GTDB taxonomy): domain Bacteria; phylum Pseudomonadota; class Gammaproteobacteria; order Xanthomonadales; family Xanthomonadaceae; genus Arenimonas. Next base: position 2,808 of record JAYRTA010000077.1, on the reverse strand, counting down.
CCTGGAGCACCGGCCTGGAGTGGCGTCCGCTCGACAGTCTGCTGGTGCGCGGCTCCTACGGCACCGCCTTCCGTGCCCCCGACCTGCATTACGTGTTCACCGGCCCGGGCAACGACGAAACCTCGGTGACCGACTTCTACCGCTGCGACACCGAGGAACCGGGCGAGAACTACGACGATTGCAGCTACGGCGATGAAGGCATCATCCGCAGCCGCGTCGGCAACAAGGACCTCGAGCCCGAAACCAGCGATTCGTGGACCGTGGGCATGGTGTGGTCGCCCAACGAGTGGCTGGATTTCTCGCTCGACTGGTTCAGCATCGACATGCGCAACCAGGTGCAGGACCTGCGCGCGAACGAAGTGATGCGCTGGGAGCGCGACTGCCGCCTGGGCCTCAACGGCGCCGACCCGTCCTCGGCCACCTGCGTGCAGATGCTCGCGCGCATCACCCGCACGCCCACCGGCGCCATCTACGGCGTGCACGTGAACCCGATCAACATCGCCCGCGAAAGCACCGACGGCCTGGACTTCAGCACCCACCTGCGCTGGGACACCCGCCTGGGCACCCTGCGCGTGGCCGGTGGCTACACCTGGGTGCGCGAGCACGACATCCAGGAGTACCCGGACGAGGCGGTGGTGGACATGTTCGCCACCAACAGCGGCTACGACATCCCGCGCACCAAGGCCAGCCTGCGCGTCGGCTGGGAGCGCGATCGCTGGAACGCCTCCATCCAGGGCCGCCGCCTGGGCAGCCTGCCCAACGGCTGGTCCTACGACGAGGTGTGGGAAGACGGCGACCCGGGCCCGAAGATCGGCGCCACCTACCGCTACAACGCCACCTTCGGCTTCAACTTCAGCGAGCGCTCGCAGCTGACGCTGTCGGTGGTGAACCTGTTCGACAAGGCGCCGCCCTACGACCCGACCTACACCTCCTACCCGTATTACGACATCTCCTGGTTCGACACCGAGGGCCGCAGCTACTACCTGCAGTACACGCACAAGTTCGGCGGCGAGCCGCTGTAAGCCGGCCGCCGGCGTGCAGGGAAGGGCCCGCCCGCCGGCGGGCCTTTTCCGTTCCGGGCGCGGGTAGGGAAATTCCCCGCGCCGGCGCGTAGGGTGGCGGCATGCGCAAACGCGGCCGTCCCCCCTTCGACGATGTGCTCACCCCGGCCGAGTGGAGGGTGGTCGAGGCCGTGCGCCACGGCCTGACCAACCGGGCCATCGCCGAACGCCAGGGGGTGAGCGTGGATGCCGTCAAGTACCACCTCGCCAACGCCCTGCTGAAGCTGCAGCTGCGCGACCGCCATGCCCTGCGCCGCTGGGATGGCGTGCGCCGGTCCTCGTCCCTCCCGCAACCGGGGTCCTCCATGCATACACAAGCCCGCCTGGGCGCGATCGGCCAGATCGCCCGCGGCGTCTCCGACATCGAACGCGCGCAGGCCTTCTACGGCGACGTGCTCGGCCTGCCGCAGCTCTATTCCTTCGGCACGCTGGCCTTCTTCGATGCCGGCGGCGTGCGCCTGATGCTGAGCCAGACCGACGCGCCCGCCGGCGATTCGATCCTTTACTTCCACGTGGCCGACATCCACGCGGCCGCCGCCGACCTGGCGGCGCGCGGGGTCGAGTTCATCAACGCGCCGCACATGATCCACCGCCACGACAACGGCGTGGAGGAGTGGATGGCCTTCTTCAAGGACCCCGAGGGCCGGCCGCTGGCCCTGATGGCCCGGACTGCCGCCGAAGGAGGCGCATGATGCCCGCCGCGCACCGCTGCCTCGCCACCCTGCTGGTGCTCCTGCTGGGGCTGTCGCGCCCGGCCTGGGCCGACGATGCCTTCGCCGCCATCCGCGCCGATGACCTCGCGGCCTTGCGTGCGATCGTCGAGGCAGACCGCGGTGCGCTGTCGCGCCGATCGCCGCAGGGCGTGAGCCCCTTGCTCTACGCCGCCTACAACGAACGACCGGCCCTCGTGGCCTTCCTCCGCGACGAACTGCCCACCCTGGACTTCTTCGAAGCCTGCGTGGTGGGCGACCTGGCGGCCGTGAAGCGCTTCCTGGCGCGCGGCACGGACGTGGACCTGCGATCCCCGGATGGCTTCACGCCGCTGGGCCTGAGCGTGTTCTTCCGGCAGCCGGACGTGGCCCGATTGCTGGTGGAGGCCGGCGCCGACGTGGACGCCAAGGCGAGCAATACCCTGCAGGTGGCGCCGATCCACGCGGCGGTGGCGCGCTCGGACCTGGCCACGCTGCAGCTGCTGCTGGAAGCCGGGGCGAACCCGGACCTGAGCCAGCAGCGCCTGATGCGCCCCGTGCACGAGGCCTCGGCGGCCGGCAACCTGCCGGTGGTGGCGATGCTGCTGCTGTTCGGCGCCGACCCGGCGGCCCGGAACGAAGAAGGCAAGACGCCCGCCGATTTCGCCCGCGACGCCGGGCACGCGGCGCTGGCCGCGCGACTGGCCCGGCTTGAGGCCGGGCCGCGGACGCCGTGACGCGGTGGCCACGGTGATCGGGGCACCCGGCCTGCGCACGAGCCTGCTGATCGGCCTGGCGACCGGGGTCGCCACCGGGCTGTGGATGTGGGCCGAGTTCGCGCTCGGCCTGCATGGTTCGCGGGCGGACATCGGCCGCTACACCGGCTTCCTGTCCATCGTGTTTCCCGTGGCCGGCACCGTCGGAGCGCTGTCCCGGGCGCGCCTGCGCGCGGGGCGGCTGACCCTGGCGATCGGCCTCCGGCACGTGGCGGCGCTCGCCCCATCCGCCGCTGCGGCGATGGCGCTGATGGCCGGCGTCTACATCCGCTGGCTCAATCC
>JAYRTA010000076.1:0-7432 GCA_041919875.1 Arenimonas sp. | reverse complement strand
TGGGAAAAAAAATGAACCTGGAACCGCTTTTCGGGGGAGGGGCGGCGGCGTGGCAAACTGGGGGCCGGTTCCGGGATGGTCGGTGGGCGATGAGTGCAGTGATTCCGGTGTTGTTGTCGGGCGGCTCGGGCACGCGGCTGTGGCCGCTGTCGCGCGAGACGCATCCCAAGCAGTTCCAGCCCCTGGTGGGCGAGCGATCGCTGCTGCAGGCCACCTGGGCCCGGCTCGAGGGCCTGGCCGGGCTGGGTGCGCCCCTGGTGGTGGCCAACGAAGAACACCGCTTCATGGTGGCCGAGCAGCTGCGCCAGCTGGGCGCCGCGCCGGCGGCGATCGTGCTCGAGCCGGTCGGCCGCAACACCGCCCCGGCGATTGCCGTCGCGGCGCTCAAGGCGGTCGAGGACGGCGCCGACCCGGTCCTGCTGGTGCTGCCCTCGGACCACGTGATCGCCGATGGCGAGGGCTTCCGCGCCGCCGTGCGCACCGCGCTGCCGGCGGCCGCGGCCGGGCGCCTGGTCACCTTCGGGATCGTCCCGGAGGCGGCGGAGACGGGCTACGGGTACATCAAGGCGGGGGACGCGATCGCGCCCGAAGGCGCTCCTGCGGCGGGGCCGGGCGCCGCGGTGCGGGGCGTGGAGCGCTTCGTGGAGAAGCCGGATGCCGCCACGGCCCGGGCCTACGTCGAGAGCGGGGATTATTTCTGGAACTCCGGCATGTTCCTGTTCCGCGCCGGTGCCTTCCTCGACGAATTGCAGCGGCATGCCCCGGCCATCCTCGCCGCCGCCCGCGCCGCGCTCGCCGCCGCCCGCCGCGATGCCGACTTCCTGCGCCTGGACCGCGCCGCCTTCGCGGCCTGCCCCTCGGATTCGATCGACTACGCGGTGATGGAAAAGACCGACCGCGCCGCCGTGCTGCCGGTCTCGGTCGGCTGGAACGACGTCGGTTCGTGGTCGGCGCTGTGGCAGGTGGCCGACCAGGACCCGGACGGCAACGCCCACCACGGCGACGTGATCGCCCTGGATTGCCGCAACACCCTGGCCTGGGGCGGCCGGCGCCTGGTCACCCTGCTGGGCCTGGACGACGTGATCGTGGTGGACACCGACGACGCCCTGCTGGTCGCCGCCCGCGACAAGGTGCAGCAGGTGAAGGACATCGTCGCCCGGCTCAAGGCCGAGGGCCGCCCGCAGGCCAGCATCCACCGCAAGGTCTACCGCCCCTGGGGCAGCTACGACGGCGTGGACAGCGGCGAGCGCTTCCAGGTCAAGCGCATCGTGGTCAATCCCGGCGCCGCCCTGAGCCTGCAGATGCACCACCACCGCGCCGAGCACTGGATCGTCGTCAGCGGCACCGCCCGGGTCACCTGCGACGACCAGGTGTTCATGCTCAGCGAGAACCAGAGCACCTACATCCCCCTGGGCAGCAAGCACCGGCTGGAGAACCCGGGCCGGGTGCCGCTGGAGCTGGTGGAGGTGCAATCGGGCAGTTACCTGGGCGAAGACGACATCGTCCGCTTCGAGGACGTCTACGGCCGTTGAAACATTTCCAGGGTCCGGCGATTGCCTGCGGCGACGTTCCCGGGCAGGCTGGGGCCATGACAGGCCCGGGCCACGCGACCCGCGCCACCGGCAGGCCCGCCCACCCGCGGGCTCCCACCTTGTGGTGACGGCCTCCGCGGGCCGCCCACCCTGGCCTTCACCTTCGGGGAACACGTTCACGTCGGCATGGATGTCTCGACCCTCCTGCAACAACTGCCCGCCGATGCCTGGCTCGCCGCCCTGGCCAGCTTCGTGCTGTCGGCGGCCTCGATCGGCCTGATGCTGCCGCTGGCCCGGCGCCTGGGCCTGGTCGACCGGCCCGGCGGCCGCAAGCTGCACGAGGGCGCCGTCCCGGTCGTGGGTGGCCTGGGCGTGGTGCTGGCGATCCTGGTGGTCACGCTCGGGTCCTCGCTGCCCAACAGCACGCCGGCCCTGGTCTTCCTGGGCTGCTCGGCCCTGCTGGTGATCGTCGGCCAGGTGGACGACGCGCGCGACCTCAACTGGAAATGGCGCATCGGCCTGCAGGCCGCCGTGGCCCTGGCCATGGTCTTCATCGCCGACGTCGGCGTGCGCAACATGCAGGACGTGCTCGGCTTCGCCAACGCCAACCTCGTCCTGTTCGCGGTGCCCTTCACCATCTTCGTGGTCGCCGGCGTCATCAACGCGGTGAACATGTGCGACGGCGTGGATGGCCTGGCCGGCACCCTGGTGCTGGTGTCGCTGTCGCTGTTCACCGCCTTCGCGCTCTACGCCGGCGACGACCTGATGGCCCAGCGCCTGCTGATCGTGGCGGCGGCGGTGGCCGGCTTCCTGCTGTGGAACCTGCGCTGGCCCTGGCAGCCGCGCGCGCGGGTGTTCCTGGGCAACGGCGGCAGCATGCTGCTGGGCTTCGTGATCGCCTGGACCGCCGTGCGCGGCACCCACAACCCGGTGCACCCGGTGTCGCCGGTGCTGGGGCCGTGGACGATCGCGCTGCCCCTGATCGACTGCGTGGCCCTGATCATCCGGCGGCTCTGGCAGGGTCGTTCGCCGTTCTCGGCCGACCGCCACCACATGCACCACCTGCTGCTCGACGCCGGTTTCCGGCCGGGCCAGATCGTGCTGGGCCTGGGCGCGATCTCGCTGCTGCTGGGCCTGGGCGCCGGCCTGGCGGTGAAGGCCGGCGTGTACCGGCCGGCGATGGTGGCGCTGTTCTTCGTGCTGATCGGCCTGTGGCTGTGGTTCACCCGCGACTACGACCGCGCCGTGGCGCGCGTGGGCCGCTGGCGCCGGGCCCTGGGCGGCACGCCCGCCGCCGCGGAGCGCGCCGCATGATCGACCTGCACTGCCACATCCTGCCCGGCATCGACGACGGCCCGACCACGCTCGAGACCAGCCTGGCCATGGCCCGCTGCGCGGTGGACGACGGCATCGCCTTCATCGCCTGCACGCCGCACATCTACCCGGGCCTGTACGAGAACACCCGGCCTGGCATCGAGCAGGCGGTCGAGGCGTTCCGGCGCGAACTGGCGCAGGCCGGCATTCCCCTGCAGCTGGGCGTGGGCGCCGACACCCACCTGGTGCCCGGCCTGCTCGACGGCATCCGCGGCGGCCGCGTGCCGACGATCTGCGGCACCCGCTACCTGCTGCTCGAGCCGCCGCACCACGTGGCGCCGCCGCGCTTCACCGAGGAAGTGTTCTCGCTGATGGCCGCCGGCATCGTGCCGGTGATCACCCATCCCGAGCGCCTGAGCTGGATCGAAAGCCATTACGACCGCATCTGCGAGGCCCAGCACCAGGGCGCCTGGATGCAGCTCACCAGCGGCAGCCTCACCGGCCGCTTCGGGCGCCGGCCCAAATACTGGGCCGAGCGCATGCTCGACGAGGGCCGCGTGCACCTGCTGGCCACCGACTCCCACCACTGCGACAAGCGCCCGCCGCTGCTGGCCGAGGGTCGCGAGGCGGCCGCCCGGCGCCTGGGCGCCGACGAGGCCCGGCGCCTGGTCGAGGACCGCCCGCAGGCGATCCTGGCCGACCGCCCGGCCTCCGAGGTGCCGCCGCCGCCCGCCGGCGCGGCCCCGCCGGTAAAAACTGAACGCCCCGGTTTTTGGCGCCGGCTGACCGGCCGCGCATAATCCCGGGCGCCAGCGCCCCCACCTGGACCCCACGATGACCCGATTGCCGCACCGCCTCGCCGCCGCGCTGTTCGCGCTGGCCCTGACCTCCCTGCTGGCCGCCTGTGCCGGCGGCAGCGCCCAGTCCGTGCGCAGCGGCAGCGCCAAGGCGGTCACCGCCACCTCCGAACTGGGCGAACCCGATTCCCGGGCCGCCAGCGGCGCCTACACCGGCAAGTCCGAGTACCGCATCGGGCCCCAGGACCTCATCGAGATCAGCGTGTTCCAGGTCGAGGACCTCAATCGCACCGTGCGGGTGAACTCGCAGGGGCAGATCTCGCTGCCCCTGGTGGGCACCGTCGAGGCCGGGGGCAAGACGGTGCAGGAACTGGAGGCGCATGTCGCCGGCCTGTTTTCGGAGACCTACCTGCAGGACCCGCAGGTGACGGTATTCGTCAAGGAATTCACCAGCCAGCGGGTCACCCTCGAAGGCGCGATCAAGAGCCCGGGCATCTATCCGCTCACCGGCCGCACCAGCCTGCTGCAGGCGCTGGCGATGGCCGGTGGCGTCACCGACCTGGCCAACCTGCAGGGCATCGTCGTGTTCCGCACCGTCGATGGCCAGCGCATGGCCGCGGTGTTCGACCTCAAGGCCATCCGCGCCGGCAACGCCGAGGACCCGCAGGTGTACGGCGACGACGTGGTGGTGGTGGACCAGTCCGGTGCCCGCACCGGCCTGCGCCGCATCCTCGAGACCATCCCGGTCTTCAACCTGTTCCGCGTCTACTGAGCCCCCCGCAAGGACCGCACGATGGCAGATTCCAACCACCCGGTGCCCGCTGGCGACGGCAACGGCCACCAGCTTCCGGTCAACGCGCCCACCCAGGGCGCGCTGGCGCTCGGGGGCGGCCACGGGCGGGCGATCTCGCTGGACCTGCGCCAGCCCGAGGGCGGCGGCAGCGGCGACGAGATCGACCTGCTCAGCTACTGGCGCATCCTGGTCAAGCGCCGCTGGACGGTGCTGGCGGCCCTGGCGATCGTGCTGGCCACCACCCTGGTGGGTACGCTGCTGCAGACGCCCATCTATCGGGCCAGCACCTCACTGCAGATCGACAGGGATGCGATCCGAGTGGTGGATGTTGAGGGAATCACCCCGATGGAGGGTGCGGCCGACCGGGACTACTACCAGACACAGTATGAGCTCCTGCGGAGCCGGGCCCTTGCGCAGCGAGTAGCGTCACAGCTTGGCCTGGCCGAAGGCGATCTTCTAAAGCAGATGAATCCGCCCTCTGCGTCGGCGGCCCTTCGCAGTCTCTTTTCGGGCGCCAAGGAAGATGTCTTGGATGAGGCTGCCATTGCGGCTCGTGAAGCTTCGGCGACCAGCTACGTGCAGCGAAATCTCTCTGTGGAGCCAGTGCGAAATTCTCGCCTGGTGCTTATCCACTTCGACAGTCCGGATCCCGCGTTTAGCCAGCGTGCGGCCAACGCCATCGCCGAGGCCTACATCGCCAGCAACCTCGAGCGCCGCTTCGACGCCTCGTCCTACGCCAAGGACTACCTCGAGGACCGTCTCGAGGAACTCAAGCTCAAGCTCGAGGATTCGGAGCGCCAGCTGGTCGCCTTCGCCCAGCAGGAGCAGATCGTCGGCACCGGCGACAATACCGGCAGCCTGAGCGAGCAGAACCTGGGCGCGCTCAACGCCGCGCTCTCGCAGGCGCGCCAGGACCGCATCCGCGCCGAGGCGCGCTGGCGCCAGGCGCAGGCCTCGCGCGGCACCGTGGTGCTGGGCGAGCTGGGCGAGAACTCGATCATCAAGTCGCTGCAGGAAAGCCGCGCCAAGCTGATGGCCGAGTACCAGGACAAGCTGCGCATCTACAAGCCGGCCTTTCCGGAGATGCAGCAGCTCAAGGGCCAGATCGAGGAAGTCGAGCGCCAAATCGCCAGCGAAGTCGGCGCCATCAAGTCGGCCATCCAGGCCGAGTTCCTCGCCGCGCAGGAGCAGGAGCGCCTGCTCAACGAACAGATGACCGCGCTCAAGGGCGAGGTGCTCGACCTGCAGGGCCGCTCGATCCAGTACAACATCTTCCGCCGCGAGGTCGATACCAACCGCCAGCTCTACGACGGTCTTCTGCAGCGATACAAAGAGGTCGGCGTGGCCGGTGGTGTGGGCTCGAATAACGTTTCAATTGTCGACCGCGCATTGCGTGGCTACAAGTACAAGCCCAGCCTGCTGCGCAACTTGGCTCTGGGGCTGCTGGCCGGCTTGATGCTGGGCGTGCTGCTGGCCCTGGCCTTCGAGTTCCTGGACGACACGATCAAGACGCCGGAGGACCTGGAAAAGCAGCTGGGGCTGTCGGTACTGGGCGTGATCCCCAAGCTCAAGCCGCCGCAGACGCCCTCGCAGGCGATCGCCGACCCGCGTTCGGCCTTCGCCGAAAGCTATCGCTCGGTGCGCACCGCCCTGCAGTTCGCCACCGAGGCCGGCGTGCCGCGCTGCCTGCTGATCACCAGCCCCTCGCCCTCGGAAGGCAAGTCCACCACCGCGCTCACCCTGGCGCAGAACTTTGCCCAGCTGGGCAAGCGCGTGCTGGTGATCGACGCCGACCTGCGCAATCCGTCCCTGCACCGCGCCATCGGCGTGGACAACAGCAGCGGCCTGAGCAATTACCTCTCCGGCGCGTCCAAGGCCACGGAAGTGATCCGCGACACCGGCACGCCCAACCTGCTGTTCATGCCCACCGGCCCGCTGCCGCCCAACCCGGCCGAACTGCTGATGGGCCCGAAGATGCTCTCGCTGCTGCGCGTGGCCGGCGACAAGTACGACCAGGTGATCATCGACGGCCCGCCCGTCATGGGCCTGGCCGACGCGCCGATCCTGGCCAACATGGCCACCGGCACCCTGCTCGTGCTCGAGGCCGGCGGCACCCGCCTGGGCCTGGCGCGCAACGCCATCAAGCGCCTGCTGGCGGCGCGCGCGCACGTCATCGGCGGCCTGCTCACCAAGTTCTCCAGCAAGCACGCCGGCTATGGCTACGGCTATGGCTACGGCTACGAGTACTACCAGTATGGCGGTCGCAGCAAGCCGGCGCCCGCCAGCCGGAGGTTGGGCGGCAGGTGATCGTCGAGGGCGGCCACGCGCTGGAGCTGGCGCTGGGCCTGTGGCGCGTGCCCGCCCGGGTCGCGCAGGCGCGCCACCGGCCGCTGCCCGACGACCTGCAACCGCTGCTGCAGCTGGCCGCCGGCGATGCCGACCTGGCGGCGCATTACGCGGCGGTCACCGGCGAAACGCCGGAGGTGCTCAAGGAAGCGGCCGTGTTCTACCTGCAGCAGGTGCTGTTCGCACCCGGCGCCGACCACTACCGCGTGCTGGGCGTGGCGCCGGACGCGCCCGAGGAGCGCATCAAGCAGCACTACCGCTGGCTGGTGCGCTGGCTGCACCCGGACCGCAACCACGACGAGCTCGAGCGCCAGTACGCCGACCGCGTCAACCGCGCCTGGCAGGAACTGCGACAGCCGGCGCGTCGCGCGGCCTACGACCAGCAGCAGGCGTCGCGCGCGCGGCCCGCCAGCGACGAGGATCTGTGGGGCCATGCCCCGCCCGCGCCGGCCGCCGTCTTCAGCGACGCACCCGCCGATGGCATCGATGACCTCACGCCCGACGGCGCCCGCCGCCTGCCCTGGCTGGTGCTGGGTGGGCTGGCCGGCAGCGCCGCCCTGGCTCTCGTCTTGATGTGGGTGGTGCGCCCGCCGTCGGTGCCGCCTCCGCTGGCGGCAGGGCAGTCGGCGACGGAACCGCCCGTGCCGACG
>JAYRTA010000075.1:0-7460 GCA_041919875.1 Arenimonas sp. | reverse complement strand
CGACCGGATGATGAAGACCTCGCCCGATACGCTCGAGGGCGTGGCCGACAAGGTCTTCGCGGCGGTCGAGCGCGGCGAGTTCCTGGTGCTGCCCACGCGCAACGAGCCGATGCGCTGGCGCCTCAAGCGCTGGTTCCCCAACCTGTACTTCTCGCAGCTGGTGAAGCTGGTGAAGGCGCGCGCGGCGGGACACTGACATGCAGTGGATGATCTACGGCGCCAACGGCTACACCGGCCGGCTGATCGTGGAAGACGCGGTGCGGCGCGGCCTGCGCCCGGTGCTGGCCGGCCGCAATGCCAGCCAGCTGGCGGAACTGGCGGCCCCGCACGGGCTGCCGGTGCGCGCCTTCCCGCTCGACGACCCGGCGGTGGTGCGTGCCTCGCTCGACGGCATCGGCCTGGTGCTGCACTGCGCCGGCCCGTTCTCGGCCACCTGCGCGCCCATGCTCGAAGGCTGCCTGGCGGCGGGCGCGCATTACCTGGACATCACCGGCGAGATCGACGTGTTCGCCCACTGCCACGCCCAGGACGCCCGCGCGCGCCAGGCCGGCATCGTGGTGCTGCCCGGTTCGGGTTTCGACGTGGTGCCCACCGATTGCCTGGCGGCCCAGCTCAAGCGCGACCTGCCCGGGGCCACGGCGCTGGTGCTGGCCTTCGAGGCCGGCGGCGGCCCCAGCCCCGGCACCGCCAAGACCAGCGTGGAGGGCCTGGGCAAGGGCGGCCGCGCACGCATCGGCGGCGTGGTGACGCGGGTGCCGCTGGCCTGGAAGACGCGCAGCTTCGAGCGCGACGGTGAACCGCGCTTCGCCATGACCATCCCCTGGGGCGACGTGTTCACGGCCTTCGAGTCCACCGGCATCCCCGATATCGAGGTCTACATGACGGTGTCGCCGGCCACCGCCGCGCGCCTGCGGCGCATCCGCTGGCTGGGCCCGCTGCTGGGCAGCCGCCCGGTGCAGGCCCTGCTCAAGCGCCAGGTCGAGGGCAAGGTGCGCGGCCCTTCGGACCAGACCCGCGGCCGCACCGGCTGCGTGGTCTGGGGCGAAGTGCAGGATGCCGCGGGCGGGCGGGCGACGCGCCGGCTGCGCACGCCCAATGGCTACGACATCACCGTCACCGCCTCGCTGGGCATCGTCGAGCGCCTGCTTTCGGCGCCGGCCCCGGCCGGATTCCACACGCCTTCGCGGCTGATGGGCGCCGACTACGTGCTGTCGCTGCCGGGCGTGCGCCTCGACTGATCCCGCCCGGCTTGGCAGCCGCCCGCCGGCCCTCTACCCTTGCCGGGCCCATCCCGGGCCGAACGGAGACCGCGCCATGCGTACGCCCCTGATCGTGATCGGCATCCTCCTCCTCATCGCCGGCGGCCTGATCGCCGGTGGCGTGTTCAAGTTCCAGACCAAGGAAACGGTCGCCGACATCGGCCCGATCGAAATCAGCAAGACCGACACCAAGACCCCGCCGATCAACCTGGGCTGGATCCTGCTCGGCGCCGGCGCGCTGTCGGTGGTCGTCGGCTTCGCCACCAAGAAGTAAACCGGACACTCCATGGCCAACACCGCCGCCCCGGGGGGCAAGCCCAAGCTCGGCCCCCTGCCCAACCTCATCTTCGCTTCGCGCTGGCTGCAGCTGCCGCTGTACCTGGGCCTGATCGTGGCCCAGTGCGTGTACGTGTTCCTGTTCCTGAAGGAACTCAAGCACCTGGTGATGGACGCGAACACGCTCACCGAGCAGGGGATCATGCTGCTGGTGCTGGGCCTGATCGACGTGGTGATGATCTCCAACCTGCTGGTGATGGTGATCGTGGGCGGCTACGAAACCTTCGTCTCGCGCCTGAACCTGCAGGGCCACCCGGACCAGCCGGAGTGGCTGAGCCACGTCAACGCCTCGGTGCTGAAGGTGAAGCTGGCGATGGCCATCATCGGCATTTCCTCGATCCACCTGCTCAAGACCTTCATCGAGGCCGGGGCCCTGGGCGGCGCGCCGCTGTGCGATACCCCGGCCGCGCTGGCGGCCCAGCAGGCGATGGGCGCGGTGCTGACCAAGTCCAAGGGCTGCACGGCGGTGACCGAGGCCGGCGTCATGTGGCAGACCATCATCCACATGGCCTTCATCGTGTCGGCCATCGGCATCGCCTGGACCGACAAGCTGATGTCGCAGTCCGTGGCGGCCTCGAAGAAACACTGACGGCCCGGGTTTTCCTGCGGCCGGGACGCCGTGGCGCCGCTACAATGACGCCATGGATGTCTCCCACCTGCTCGACGGCCTGAACCCGGCCCAGCGCGAGGCCGTGTCGGCCCCGCCGGGCCACCTGCTGGTGCTGGCCGGCGCCGGCTCCGGCAAGACCCGCGTGCTGACGCACCGCATCGGCTGGCTCAACGAGGTCGTCGGCGTGCCGGCGCACGGCATCCTGGCCGTCACCTTCACCAACAAGGCCGCCGCCGAGATGCGCGGCCGCGTCGAGGCCCTGCTGCGGCACGGCAGCCGCGGCCTGTGGATCGGCACCTTCCACGGCCTGGCCCATCGTCTGCTGCGGCTGCACTGGCAGGACGCCGGCCTGCCCGAATCCTTCCAGGTGCTCGACGCCGACGACCAGGTGCGCCTGCTCAAGCGCGTCTCGGCCGACCTCGAGCTCGACGAAGGCCGTTTCCCGCCGCGGCAGATGGCCTGGTGGATCAACGCGCAGAAGGACGAGGGCCGGCGTCCGAAGCACATCCAGCCGGCCGGCGGCGACTTCTTCGGCCGCACCATGCTGCGCGTCTACGAGGAGTACCAGGCGCGCTGCGACCGCGCCGGCCTGGTGGACTTCGCCGAACTGCTGCTGCGCGCGCACGAGCTGTGGCTGCAGCACCCGGCGCTGCTGGCGCACTACCAGCAGCGCTTCGGGCAGCTGCTGGTGGACGAGTTCCAGGACACCAATGCCATCCAGTACGCCTTCGTGCGCGTGCTCGCCGGCGAGACCGGCCAGGTGTTCGTGGTGGGCGACGACGACCAGGCCATCTACGGCTGGCGCGGCGCGCGGGTGGAGAACGTGCAGCGTTTCCTGGCCGACTACCCCGGCGCGCGCACGCTGCGCCTGGAGCAGAACTACCGCAGCAGCGGCAACATCCTGGCGGCGGCCAACGCGATCATCGCCCACAACCCGGACCGGCTCGGCAAGAAGCTGTGGACCGAGGCCGGCGAGGGCGAGCCGATCGAGCTGTTCGCCGCCTACAACGAGGTGGACGAGGCGCGCTTCGTGGTCGAGCGCATCCAGGCCGCGATCCGCGAGGGCGCCAGCGCCGGCGACCATGCCGTGCTCTACCGCTCGAACGCCCAGTCGCGCGCGATCGAGGAACAGCTGGTGCAGGCCGGCTTGCCCTACCGCGTGTACGGCGGCCAGCGCTTCTTCGAGCGCATGGAAGTCAAGGATGCGCTGGCCTACCTGCGGCTGCTGGCCAACCGCGCCGACGACGCGGCCTTCGAGCGCGCGGTGAACACGCCGCCGCGCGGCATCGGCGGCAAGACGCTCGACGAGGTGCGACGGCAGGCGCGCGAGGGCGCGGTGTCGCTGTGGCAGGCGGCCGGGGCGCTGGCGGCGGGCACGGCCCTGGCGGGGCGGGCGCGCAACGCGCTGCGCGGCTTCACCGACCTGGTCGACGCGCTGCAGGCCGACACCCAAGGACTGGAGCTGCACGACGTGTTCGACCACGTGATCGCCACGTCCGGACTGCGCGAGCACTACGCCAATGAATCGCGCGGCCAGCTCGATTCGCGGGTCGAGAACCTGGACGAACTGGTGTCGGTGGCGAGCCGCTTCGAGCGCCGCGAGGACGACGAGGAGGCCGGCATGTCCGACCTGGTGGCCTTCCTCGGCTATGCCTCGCTGGAAGCGGGCGAGGGCCAGGCCGAGGCCGGCGAGGATGGGGTGCAGCTGATGACCCTGCACAGCGCCAAGGGCCTGGAGTTCCCGCAGGTGTTCCTGGTGGGCATGGAGGAGGGCCTGTTCCCGAGCAACAAGTCGCTCGACGAAAGCGGGCGCCTGGAGGAGGAGCGGCGGCTGGCCTATGTGGGCCTGACCCGGGCGCGGCAGAAGCTGGTGCTCAGCTATGCCGAATCGCGGCGGCTGCACGGCATGGAGATGTTCGGCACGCCCTCGCGCTTCCTGCGCGAGATCCCGGCCGGCCTGCTGCGCGAGGTCCGGCCGAAGGTGCAGGTGAGCCGGGTGCCGTCGCTGGGTGCGCCACGCGCCGCGGCCCTGGCCACGGGCAGCGGCCCGGCCCTGCACCTGGGCCAGCGCGTCCTGCATCCCAGCTTCGGCCCCGGCGTGGTGATGGACGCCGAAGGCGGCGGCGCCCACGCCCGCGTCCAGGTGAACTTCGAATCCGGCGGCGCCAAGTGGCTGGTCCTCGCCTACGCCAACCTCTCCCCCGCCTGACCCCCAAATCGGGGTCAGACCGTATTAACGTTTCAAACGCCGGTTGGCACGGGCCGGCGCCCCGCGCCTGCGCGCCCGGGTCCGAACGGCTGCTTCCATCGTTAAACTCGTCCGAGCGAATTTCCTGGAGGTGGGCATGAAGCGTCGGGACTGGCTGCGCGGGGCGGGAGTGGCGGCGGTGGCCGCCGGGCTGGCGGCCTGTGTCCGGCAGGAGGGCGGCAGCGGGCCGGCGGTGGGCGGCGAGCGCCTGCAGTGGAAGATGGTGACTTCCTGGCCGACCAACTTTCCCGGCCTGGGAACCGGCGCCGCGCGCCTTGCTGAGATGATCACCGCCGCCAGCGGCGGCCGGCTCACCGTGAAGGTCTACGGCGCCGGTGAGCTGGTGCCCGCCTTCGAGGTCTTCGACGCCGTCAGCCGCGGCACCGCCGAGATGGGCCACAGCGCCTCGTACTACTGGAAGGGCAAGGCCGCGGCCGCGCCCTTCTTCAGCGCCGTACCCTTCGGCCTCAACGCCCAGGAAATGAACGGCTGGCTCTACGAAGGCGGCGGCCTGGACCTCTGGCGCGAGCTGTATGCGCCCTTCAACCTCGTGCCGTTCCCGGCCGGCAATACCGGCGTGCAGATGGCCGGCTGGTTCCGCAAGCCGATCGCCTCGGTGGCCGACCTGCAGGGCCTGAAAATGCGCATCCCCG
Source organism: Arenimonas sp. (assembly GCA_041919875.1). Lineage (GTDB taxonomy): Bacteria > Pseudomonadota > Gammaproteobacteria > Xanthomonadales > Xanthomonadaceae > Arenimonas. Next base: position 2,354 of record JAYRTA010000075.1, on the reverse strand, counting down.
GCCTGGGCGGGGAAGTGATGTCGCGCGTCGGCGCCACGCCGGTGAACCTGCCCGGCGCCGAGATCTTCAGCTCGCTGCAATCGGGCGCCATCGACGCGGCCGAATGGGTCGGCCCCTACAACGACCTCGCCTTCGGCCTGCACCGCGCCGCCAGGTACTGCTACTACCCGGGCTGGCAGGAGCCGGGCCCCACGCTGGAGTGCATGGTCAACAAGGCGGCCTGGGATGCGCTGCCGGCGGACCTCCAGGAGATCGTCGCGCTGTGCTGCCGCGCCGTGAACGACGCGATGCTGGCCGAATACACCGCCCGCAACCAGCAGGCGCTCGACGCCCTGGTGCGCGAACACGGCGTGGAGCTGCGCAAGCTGCCCGACGACGTGCTGGTGGCCCTGCGCCGCGCGTCCGAAACGGTGCTGGACGAAACCGCGGCCGCCGATCCGCTGGCGCGCAAGGCGCTCGATTTGATGCGGGCCTTCCGCGCCCAGGCCCAGGCCTGGCACGCCGTGTCGGAAGAGGCCTACTACGCCACCCGCGGCTAGTCCGCGCTGGCCTCCAGGTAGGCGTCGGGCCGGTAGCGCTCCATGAAGCGCTCCGGCCGCGACAGCGCGGTGAAGCCATGGGCCGCGTACAGGCCATGGGCGTCGCTGGTGGCCAGCAGGAAGCGCCGCACCGACGCCAGCGCCGGGTCTGCGACCACCGTGGCCAGGATGGCCTTGGACACGCCCTGCCCGCGCGCGGGCGGCAGCACGAAGACGTCGGCCAGGTAGGCGAAGGTCGCCCGATCGGTCACCACCCGCGCGAAGCCGACCTGGGCCCCGTCGAGGAAGGCGCTGAAGCACAGCGAGTGGTCCAGCGCGCGCTCGACCACCGCGCGCGGAATGCCGGGGCACCAGTAGGCCTGGGTCGACAGGAAGCCGTGCACGACGTCCAGGTCCACGTCGGCGCGCGCCGTGCTGATGCGAAGCTCAGCCATACAGCCATGCCGGCAGGGCGGTCGCGAGCGCCGGGAACGCCGCCACCAGCACCAGCATCAGCAGCTGCAGCCCGATGAAGGGCAGCACGCCGCGGTAGATCTGCATCGTCGCCAGCTCCGGCGGCGCCACCCCGCGCAGGTAGAACAGCGCGAAGCCGAAAGGCGGCGTCAGGAACGAAGACTGCAGGTTGATCGCCATCATCACGCCCAGCCACACCGGGTCCACGCCCATCGCCAGCAGCACGGGCCCGACGATGGGCACGATCACGAAGATGATTTCGATGAAGTCGAGCACGAAGCCCAGCAGGAACATCAGCAGCATCACCGCCACGATCGCGCCCCACTTGCCGCCGGGCAGCGAGGCCAGCAGCGAGTGCACCAGGTCGTCGCCGCCGTAGCCGCGGAAGACCAGCGAGAACAGCGCCGCGCCGACCAGGATGGCGAACACCATCGAGGTCACCTTCACCGTCTGTCGCGCCACTTCGGCCAGGCGCGACCAGGACAGCTGCCGGTAGGCCAGCGCGAACACGCCCGCGCCGACCGCGCCCACCGCCGCCGCCTCGGTCGCCGTGGCCACGCCGGCCAGGATCGAGCCCAGCACCAGCACGATCAGCGACAGCGTCGGCACGATCGCCCGGACCAGCTGCCAGGCGCTGCGCGGCACGACCTCGCGCAGCGCGGGCGCGCGCTCCGGCTGGCGCCAGGCCACCCAGAGCGAGTACGCCAGGTACAAGGCCACCAGGCCCAGGCCCGGGACCAACGCGCCGGCGAACAGGTCGCCCACCGACACCGTTTCCGGCGCGTAGACGCCCTGGCGCAGCTGCGCCTGCTGGAAGGCATTGCCCAGCTGGTCGCCCAGCAGGACGAGCACGATCGACGGCGGGATCACCTGGCCCAGGGTGCCCGAGGCGCAGATGGCGCCGCTGGCCAGGCGCGGGCAATACCCGTTGCGCAGCATGGTCGGCAGCGAGATCAGGCCCATCGCCACGACGGTGGCGCCGACGATGCCGGTGGAGGCGGCCAGCAGGGCGCCCACCAGCAGCACGGCCACCACCAGGCCGCCGCGCACGCGCCCGAACAGCGCAGCCACGGCTTCGAGCAGGGATTCGGCGATGCGCGAGCGCTCCAGCATCACGCCCATGAACACGAACAAGGGCACGGCGACCAGGGTCTCGTTGGTCATCACCCCGAACACCCGGTTGGGGAAGGCCTCCAGGAAGCTGGCGTCGAACGCCCCCAGGGCGATGCCCAGCCCGGCCGACAGCAGGGCGACGCCGCCGAGCACGAAAGCCACCGGGAAACCGCTGGCCAGGCCGGCCAGGAAGCCCAGCACCAGCAAGGCCAGCAGCAGGGCGTGCGCGGTCTCGAGGCTCATGCCTCG
>JAYRTA010000074.1:0-7470 GCA_041919875.1 Arenimonas sp. | reverse complement strand
GTCGCCGACCTTCTGGATGGTCTCGTGCACCTGGCGGCGCAGGGTGCGCTGGGGCCCGTCCAGGGCGGCGACGTCGAGGGACGGCGCCGGGCCGTCGGCCACGTGCTTCTGCACCTGCGCCCAGAGCCGGCGCAGGAACCGGGCCATGCCCTCCACGCCGGCCTCGTTCCACTCCAGGGACTGTTCGGGCGGGGCGGCGAACATCGAGAACAGGCGCACGGTGTCCGCGCCGTACTTGTCCACCATGGCCTGCGGGTCGACGCCGTTGTTCTTGGACTTGGACATCTTCTCGGTGCCGCCGATGCGCACCGGCGCGCCGTCCGCGCGCAGCACCGCGCCGGTGGCACGGCCCTTGTCGTCGCGCATCACGTCCACGTCGGCCGGATTGTGCCAGTCCCTGGAACCGTCGGCGTTCTCGCGGAAGAAGGTGTCGGCGATCACCATGCCCTGGCACAGCAGGTTCGTGGCCGGCTCGTCCGACGCCACCAGGCCCGCGTCGCGCATGAGCTTGTGGTAGAAGCGGAAATACATCAGGTGCATGATCGCGTGCTCGATGCCGCCGATGTACTGGTCGACCGGCAGCCAGTAGTTGGCGCGCTCGTCCACGAGGTCCTTCGCCCCCGGCGAGGTGTAGCGCGCGTAGTACCAGCTCGACTCCATGAAGGTGTCGAAGGTGTCGGTCTCGCGCTCGGCCGCGCCGCCGCACGTCGGGCAGGCCGTCTTGCGCCATTCCGGGTCGGCCTTGATCGGCGAGGCGACGCCGCTGAACTCCACGTCCTCGGGCAGCACCACCGGCAGCTGGTCCTCGGGCACCGGCACCGCGCCGCAGGCGGCGCAGTGGATCACCGGGATCGGGCAGCCCCAGTAGCGCTGGCGGCTCACGCCCCAGTCGCGCAGGCGGTAGTTGACGCGGCGCGTGGCCAGGCCCTTCGCGCCCAGCGACTCGGCCAGCGCGTCGAAGGCGGCCTGGTAGCCGAGGCCGTCGATGGCGCCGGAGTTGACCACGCGCATCGCCGGGTCGGCCTTGTCGGCGTACCAGTCCTGCCACTGGCCGGCGTCGTAGGGACGATCGCCGACGGCAACCACCTGCTTGATCGGCAGCGAATACTTGTGCGCGAAGGCGAAGTCGCGCTCGTCGTGGCCGGGCACGGCCATCACCGCGCCGGTGCCGTAGCCCATCAGCACGAAGTTGGCGACCCACACGGGCACCTTCTCGCCGCTGACCGGGTGGATGGCGTACAGGCCGGTGAAGACGCCCTTCTTCTCCTGCGTCTCGAGCTCGGCTTCCGACACGCCGCCCTTGCGGCATTCGTCCACGAAGGCCTTGACCCCGGCATTGCCGGAGGCCGCCCACAGCGCCACCGGGTGTTCGGCGGCGACGGCGACGTAGGTCACGCCCATCAGCGTGTCCGGGCGCGTGGTGAACACCACCAGCGGCTCGGCCAGCGCCTCCATGGCGAAACTGATCTCCAGCCCTTCGCTGCGGCCGATCCAGTTGCGCTGCATGGTCTTGACCGCGTCCGGCCAGCCCGGGAGCGCATCCAGGCCGTCGAGCAGCTCCTGGGCGTAGTCGGTGATCTTGAGGAACCACTGCGGGATCTCGCGCTTCTCCACCAGCGCGCCCGAACGCCAGCCGCGGCCGTCGATGACCTGCTCGTTGGCCAGCACGGTGTGGTCCACCGGGTCCCAGTTCACCACCGAGTTCTTGCGGTAGACCAGGCCCTTGGCCATCAGCCGCGTGAACATCAGCTGTTCCCAGCGGTAGTACTCCGGCGTGCAGGTGGCGAACTCGCGGGTCCAGTCGTAGGCGAAGCCCAGGCGCTGGAGCTGGCCGCGCATGTGCTCGATGTTCCTGTACGTCCACTTCGCCGGCGCGGTCCTGTTCTTGATCGCGGCGTTCTCGGCCGGCAGGCCGAAGGCGTCCCAGCCCATCGGCTGGAGCACGTTGAAGCCGGTCATGCGCTTGTGGCGGCTGATGACGTCGCCGATGGTGTAGTTGCGCACATGGCCCATGTGCAGCGCGCCCGAGGGATAGGGCAGCATCGAGAGGCAGTAGTACTTGGGCCGCGAGGTGTCCTCGCGGACGGTGAAGGCACCGGTGGCCTGCCAATGGGCTTGCGCGGCGGCTTCCACCGCCCTGGGGTCGTAGGCGCTGGGATCGTGGATGTCGGACATGGGGATTGGCGCGGAAAAACAGGCGGCCAGCGTAACAAATCCGGGCCCCGGCTGGCGCCCGCCGGCGGGCCGGTTATGCTCGCGGCTCACCCCGGAGACCCGCCCATGCGCCTGCACCCGACCGCCCTGACCCTGGCCCTGCTGGCCGCCCTGCCCGTCCCCGCCCTGGCCGCCGAGCTCGCCCTGCACTGCGGCCAGCTGTTCGACGCGGCCTCGGGCCGGCTGCAGGCCGACCGCACGGTGGTGGTCTCGGGCGACCGCATCCGCGAGGTTCGTCCCGGCCTGGCCCCGGTCGAGGGCGCCGAATCGGTGGACCTGCGCGGCCATACCTGCAGCCCGGGCTGGATCGACCTGCACGTGCACCTGCGCGGCGAGTCCAACCCCAACAGCTATTCCGAAGGCTTCCGGCTCAACGACACCTTCCAGGTGCTGCGTTCGGTCGCCTTCGCCCGCCGGACCCTGGACGCCGGTTTCACCACGGTGCGCGACCTCGGCGGCCGCACCACCCTGGACCTGCGCGACGCCATCAACCAGGGCTGGATCACCGGGCCGCGCATCTTCGCGGCCGGCCGCAGCATCGCCACCACCGGCGGCCATGCCGACCCGACCAATGGCATCAACCACTACCTGGCCGAGGCCGTGGGCCACCCGGGCCCCGAGGAGGGCGTGATCAACAGCCCCGACGAGGCCCGCCAGGCGGTGCGCCAGCGCTACAAGGACGGCTCGGACGTGATCAAGATCACCGCCACCGGCGGCGTGCTCAGCTACGCCAAGAGCGGCGACGCGCCGCAGTTCACCGAGGACGAGGTGCGCGCGGTGGTCGAGACGGCCCGCGACTACGGCTTCCACGTGGCGGCGCACGCGCACGGCAAGGAAGGCATGCGCCGCGCCATCGTCGGCGGCGTCACCTCGATCGAGCACGGCACCTACATGGACGACGAGATCTTCGCGCTGATGAAGAAAAACGGCACCTGGTACGTGCCGACCATCAGCGCCGGCCGGTTTGTGGCCGAGAAGGCGAAGATCGACGGCTTCTACCCCGAGGTGGTGCGCCCCAAGGCCGCCCGCATCGGCGCCCAGATCCAGGACACCTTCGGCCGCGCCTGGCGCGCGGGCGTGAAGATCGGCTTCGGCACCGACAGCGGCGTGAGCCTGCACGGCAACAACGCCGACGAGTTCGTCTTCATGGTCGAGGCCGGCATGCCCGCCGCCGAGGCCCTGCGCGCGGCCACCGTCAACGCCGCCGAGGTGCTGGGCCAGGCCGACCTGGGCCAGGCCGCCGCCGGGTTCCGCGCCGACATCGTGGCCATGCCGGGCGACCCGCTGCAGGACATCACCGCCACCCGCCGGGTGGATTTCGTGATGAAGGACGGCGTGGTGGTGCGCCGCCCCGAGTAGGCCCGCGCCGGCAGCGGTCGGGGTGACGGCCTGCACATGTGCCCGGGCCGGACGGCGGCGATAGTGCCGCCAGACCCGCCACCGAGACCTCCATGTCCGCAGCCATCGAAACCCGGGGACTTTCCCGCCGCTTCCCCGGCGGCCAGGGCGTGCACGGACTGGACCTGCAGGTCCCCGCCGGCGCCATCTACGGGTTCCTCGGCGCCAACGGCGCAGGCAAGACCACCACCATCCGCCTGCTGCTGGGCCTGCTGCGAGCCGACGCCGGCGACGTGCACCTGCTGGGCCACCCGCTGCATCCCGACCGGGCCGGCGCCCTCGCCGGCGTGGGCGCCCTGGTCGAGCATCCGTCGCTGTACCCGCACCTGAGCGGACGCGCCAACCTCGAGGTCACCCGTCGCCTGCTGGGCCTGCCGGCCGCACGCGTGGACGAGGCGCTGGCGCGGGTTGGCCTGCGCGAGGACGCCGACCGGCGCTGCCGCGAGTACTCGCTGGGCATGCGCCAGCGCCTGGGCATCGCCCTGGCCCTGCTGCCACGCCCGCGACTGCTGGTGCTCGACGAGCCCGGCAACGGTCTCGACCCGGCCGGCACGCGCGCGCTGCGCGGCTTCCTGCGTGAGCTGGTGGCCCAGGACGGCCTGACCCTCTTCCTCTCGAGCCACCTGCTGGCCGAGGTCGAGCAGGTCGCCAGCCACGTGGGCGTGCTGGATGCCGGTCGCCTGCGCTTCCAGGGCACGCTCGACGAACTGCGCGCCCGGGCACGGCCACGCCTGCGCCTGCGCTGCGACGATCCCGTGCGCGCCCGCGCCCTGCTGCTCGCCGCCGGCGAAGACCTCGGCATGGCGACCGACGAAGGCTTGGCCTGGTGGCCGGCCTTGCCGGTGCCCGAGATCAACCGACGCCTGGTCGAGGCCGGCATCGCGGTCGGGCACCTGGCCTGCGAACCGGTGACGCTCGAGGGCCTGTTCCTGGACATGACCGGCGATGCCGGTGAAGTGCAGGCCGCATGATGGCGCTGGGACGCGCGCTGCATGCCGAAGCGCTCAAGCTGCGTGGCACCCTGGCCTTGTGGATGTGCGCGGTGGCGCCCGCTCTCGTGGTCGGCATCCTGGTGCTGCAGGTCCTGGCGCGCTTCCCCGCCGCGGGTGGCCGCGCGCCGCCGCCAGCCGACGAGGCCTGGGTCACCTATGGCCAATCGGTGCTGGGGCTATGGGCCTTCCTGATGCTGCCCCTGCTGATCACGCTGCAGGCGGCCTTGCTGGCCGGGATCGAACACGGCAACCAGCAGTGGAAGCACCTGCTGGCGCTGCCGCTGCCACGCGGCGTGCACTTCCTGGCCAAGCTGCTGGCCCTGGCCGGCCTGGTCCTGCTTTCGCACGCGGCGATGGCCGCGCTGCTGCCGCTGGGCGGGCTGGCGCTGTCGGTGCTCAAGCCGGCCTTCGGCCTCGCCGGCGCTCCGCCCTGGGCCTGGCTGGCCGAGCGCCTGGCGTGGATCTGCACCGCCACGCTGCTGCTGGTTGCCCTGCACACCTGGATCGCGCTGCGCTGGCGCAGCTTTGCGGTCGCCGTGGGGGTTGGCATGGGTGCCACCGTCGCGGGTTTCCTGATCGGGCAGTCGGCCAAGTACGGCCCCTGGTATCCCTGGTCGCTGCCGGTGCAGGTGCTGGCCAGCGATCCGGCGGTGGTGCCGCGGGTGATGACCTGGAGCGCCGTGGCCGGCCTGGTGGTGGCACTGGCCGCGCTGGCCGGCTTCGTCCGGCGCGAATGCCCCTGATGGCTTGAGTCCGGGCGGGGCTGGCACCATTTGCCGGGTCTGCCCCGCACCGGAACCGCCATGACCCCGACCACCCCCGCCCACGTCTTCGATGCCAGCCTGGCCAGCTTCGAGCAGGAGGTGCTGCTGCGCTCGCGCGAGGTGCCTGTGCTGCTGGATTTCTGGGCGACCTGGTGCGGCCCCTGCAAGACGCTGGGCCCGATCCTGGAAAAGCTGGCCGCCGAGTTCAACGGCGGCTTCCTGCTGGCCAAGGTGGACGTGGACCAGGAACAGCAACTCGCCGGCTATTTCCAGATCAAGTCGGTGCCGACGGTGATGCTGCTCAAGGACGGCCAGATCGCCGACGGCTTCCCGGGCGCCCTGCCCGAGGGCCAGCTGCGGCAGTTCCTGGCCCACCACGGCATCGAGCCACGCGCGGCCGAGCCCGAGCCGGACACCGCGGCGGCCCCCGCCGTGGACCCGCACGCCGAGGTGTTGCGCCTGCGCGCCGCCGTGCAGGCCGAACCGGACAGGGACGAACTGCGCCTGGACCTGGCCCTGGCCCTGCTGGGCACCGGCGCCGCGAACGAGGCCCGCGGCCTGATCGACGCGCTGCCCGCCAACCTGGCCCAGGATGACCGCGCCCTGCGCGCCCGCGCCCACCTGGGCTTCCTGGCCCTGGCCCAGGACGCACCGCCGACGGCGGTGCTGGAGGCGGCGCTGGCGGCCAACCCGGACGACCACCGCGCCCGCCACCTGTTGGGCGTGCAGCAACTGGTGGCCGGCCAGGACGAGGCCGCGCTGGCCAGTTTCATCGAACTGCTGCGGCGCGACCGCCAGTTCGACGAAGGCCTGCCGCGCAAGGCCCTGATCGAGGCCTTCAAGGTGGTGGCCGACGAGGACCTGGTCGGCACCTACCGCCGGCGCATGGCCTCGCTGCTGTTCTGAGCCGGCCTCAGGTGATCGCCCAGGTCACCAGGAACTGCAGCGGCCGGTAGAGCATCACGCTGGCCTGCATCATCAGCGCGAACAAGGGCAGCGGCAGCAGCAGGGCCGCCCACCAGGGCGCGTCGTAGATGCGCCGCAGGGCCAGGGTGAAGTGCAGCCCCACCAACGCCAGCGAAGCCACCACGGCCCATAGCGGCATCTGCCCGTCGGAGCGGGTGACGAAGTGGACGTAGAGCCATCCCGCCGGCAGCAGCACCAACTGCAGGTACAGCAGCAAGGCGGTGAACTGGTGCATCGCCACCACCACATGCTCGGCGAAGTAGCGGCGGCGGCGGAAGAAGCAGGCCCACAGGCCCAGCGCGAGCACCGGCACGTGCACGATGATCAGGGCCTTGCCGACATCGCCGGCGCGGGCGTCGTAGGCCTCGGCGATATCGGCCGGCAGGACCGGCCGCGGCGCCGGCGGGCGGCTCGCCTCGGGCAGCCGGGACCAGCGCTCGCGGCTGTCGCGGTTGAGCTGTTCGATCCGCGCGTCCAGCAGGCCCTGGGCCATCGCGCCGTGGAAGGGCTGGCGCACCTGGCTGTGCAGCGGCAGGTTGAAGTCGGTGACGCCGGTGGGCAGCACGAAATACAGCACGTTCGCCAGCAGGAACAGCGCCATCGGCGGCATCCAGCGCCGGCGCCGGCCGTCGAGGTAGTCGCGCGAGAGCAGGCCGGGGCGGAAGAACAGCGCACGCAGGCTGGACCAGAACCGGCCGTCGAGGTCCGTCGCCACCGCCAGCGCCTGGCGCAGCAGGTGGCCCAGGCGCCGGTCGGCCTCGCGCACGCGCTTCTGGCCGCAGCCGTGGCAGAACTCGCCGGCCAGCGCGGTGCCGCAGTTGGCGCAGGCTTCGGCCACGGGTCCGGCTCCCCTAGAATCGGCCCACCCGGGCCCGGCCCGATTCGACCACGGCACCGCCCTTCATGAAAGCCTCCACCCTGCGCTGGATGTTCCGGATCTGGCCGCCCTTCCTGTTCGCCGGCATCCGCGTGGCGGAGCTGTCCCCGGATTTCCGGCGCGCCCGGGTCGAACTGCGCCAGCGCTGGTACAACCGCAACTACGTGGGCACCCACTTCGGCGGCAGCCTGTTCGCCATGACCGATCCGTTCTGGATGATCCTGGCCCTGCGCCGGCTGGGGCCGGACTACCTGGTCTG
>JAYRTA010000073.1:0-7538 GCA_041919875.1 Arenimonas sp. | reverse complement strand
GGCTCCAGGCCACCTTGCCCTGCACGCCGAAATTCCACGCGCGCACCGGGAAATCGCGCCCGAAACTCATCACCAGGCTCAGGTCGTCGCCGTCGGAATCGGCCACCGCCACCTGGTCCACCACCTCCGTCGGCAACACGTAGGCGATCCGGCGGCGATGGTCGTAGCGATTGCGGCCGTAGGTCAGCACGCCATCCACGTACCACTCGCTCCGGTGGTACCAACTGGCGTAGGCCGACAGGTTCAGGCCGCGCGTGCGCACCCGGCCCAGGTCCTGGTCCAGGCGCGTGTCCTGGCGCGTATAGCCCAGCGCCATGCCCAGCACCAGCGCATCGCTCCAGCGCATGTCGGCCCCGAGCGTCAGGCCTTCGATGTCCACGTCGAAGCGGGGCGTCAGGCGGTCGGCCGCGGCCTCGGCCCGGCCGACGTTGCCGCTCACGAACACGCCCCAGCGCGAGGCCAGCTCGCTGGCGGCGGGCGCCGGTGCCGGCTCGTTCGCGCCCAGCACCAGCTGGCTGCCGAGCAGGCCCACCGGCAGCCGCCCACCGGAGCCGAGCAGGCCCAGGCCGGAGAAAGACACCTTGGCCATCGGCGCCCCGCTGCGCAGCGCGCCCAGGCGCTGGGACAGGTTGTCGTACTGCGCGCCGACGGCGGCCCGGCCCGCGTCGGCCTGGGCCTGGGCCACGTCGGGCAGCATCGCGGTGAGCGCCGCGCCCACGGCCGCCGGATCGGACGCGGAAGCGGCCACCAGCGCCAGGCATTGGTCGAGCAGGTCCTGTTCGGCCGGGGTCAGGGTGCCCGACCCCTGCAGGGCCGCGCAGGCGGCGTCCAGGGCTTCGGCCACCGAGGCTTCGTTGATCGACAGGGTCGGCAGCGCGGCCAGGCCGACGTTGTGGGTGAAGCTGATGCTCGAGCCGACGAAGGCGGCCACGGTCGGGAAACTGGCGGTCACCACCACCGTGCCCGCGCCGGCGGGCGTGACGGTATTGCTGGTGCGGCCGTTCGCGTCGGTCACGGTGGTGGCGGCGGCGAGCGTGCCCGAGGATGTCGTCCATTGCACCACTTCGCCGGCCAGCGGCACGCCGTTGCCGATCAGTTCGATTTCCATCGGCGCCGAGGGCTGGCCGGGCGTGAGCGTCTGGCCGTCGCCGCCGACCGGCGAGACGCCGGTGACCACGAGGGTGCCCGTGACGTTGAGCGTGAACAGCGCGCTGGCGCCGCCGGGCACGCTGGCCTGCACTTCCACCGGGCCCGGGGTCAGGCCCAGGGTGACGGTGACGCCGGCGTCGCCATTGGTGTCGGTGGTCACGACGCCGGACGAGACGGTGGCGAGGCCGGTGACGACGGTGAAGGTGACCGGCACGCCGGACAGGTCCGGGGCCGGGTCGAGGATGCGCACCACCAGCGGGATCGGCAGGGTGTCGCCCGGGTCGCCGACCTGGGCGTCGCCCGACTGGATCGCCAGGTTGCCCGGCGCCAGCGCGGTGGCGCTGAAGGTGGCGGTGACGGCGCCGTTGAAGGCCGTGGCCAGCACCTGCACGGGGCCGGGCACGAGGCCGAAGCTGAAATTCACCGACGCCACGCCAGCGCCATCGGTGAAGGACACCGGCGCGGCCAGGCTGGCCGAACCCGAGAGCACCTGCCAGTTCACCTGCTGTCCCGGCATCGGGTTGCCGGCGCCATCGACCACCGTGATCTGCAGCGGCAACGCGGCGGGCTGGCCGACCAGGCCCTGCTGGCCATCGCCATCGGTGCTGCCGGCGCTGGGCGGCAGCACGTTGTGCACGAAGTCCACGGAAATCGCCGGCTGGTCGGCGCGGACCGCGGTCACGACCACGGGGTCGAGGTCCAGCCCGAGGCTGGTGACGTTGACCTGGGCCTCGCCATTGGCATCGGTGACGGTGCTGCCGGCATCGAGGCTGGCGCCGCCCGAGGCGAACCACAACAGGGTGACGCCGGGCTGGGGCGCACCGTTGAAGGTCGCGCGCGCAACCATCGGCAGCGGCAGCGGGGCCAACTGGGCGCCGGACTGCCCGTCGCCGCTGACGATCTCCAGCGCCCGCGGTTCGACCACGTTCGCGTTGAACACCTGCACCAGGTGGGGCGCATCGGCGCGGCGCGCCTCGATCTGCACCGCGCCCGGGAAGGCGCCGGCCACCAGGTCCACCTGGGCCAGGCCGTTGGCATCGCTCACGCTGGTGGGCGCGCTCGGGCTGCCGGGGCCGCTGGTGACCTGCCACTGGACGACGACGCCGGCCTGCGGCGCGCCATTGAGCAAGGTGCGCACGACCAGCGGTGCCGCGGACACATCGCCCACGTCCACCGTCTGGCCATCACCGGACACCTGTTCGAAGCCGGCGCTGTCGACCAGGAAGGTGACCTGGACCGTGGCCCCCGCGTTGTCGGCGCGGGTCGCGCTGATGACCACCGGCCCGGGCCCGGGGCCCAGGCTGGTGACGAACACCTGGCTGCGGCCATCGGCGCCGGTGGTGGCGCTGGCGGCCGACAGCGTGGCGCCGCCCGTGGCCTGCCACTGGATGCCGACCCCGGCCGCCGGCGAGCTGCCATCAGTGGCCAGCACGACGATGGGCTGGGCAAGCGGGGTATTGGCCAGGCCGTTCTGGCCGGCACCGGACACCAGGCTCAGGCGCTTGCTGTCCGCCCCGCCGCTGCCGCCGCCGTCGGCGGCCGACACGGCGAGCGCGGCCGCGGCCAGGGCGCCGCCGATCGCCGGCCAGCGGGCATCGCCGCCCGCGGCCGCCGGGGGCGCGGCGACCTCGAGCACGAAACGATGGGAAATCATCGGGCAATCCTCGGCCCGGCAATCGGCGGCGCGCGGGCTGCGGGCGACCAGGCCGTGGCGGCCGGGCACGCGGGCGCTGACCCGCACACGGGCACTGCCGGCCGCGTCGGGCGCGGCCGGATCGGCGCCACGCGTCGCCTCGTCCAGCGGTTCCAGGACCAGGCCGTCGCCCTCGGCCTGCCACCAGACCGGTTCCCCGGCGGCGGGCTGGCCATCGCGCAGCTTGCGCACGGCCAGCTCCTGAGGCTCGCCCGCAACCAGCAGCCGGGCGCCGTCCCGGCCGTCGGCCGCTTCCAGGGCCACGGGTGACTGCGCCAGGGCGCCGCCGGCCCAGGCCAGGCAGGCCAGCACCAGGCCTGCCAGCGTGCCGCGACGTGCGACCCCGCGGCGCGCCCGCGCCGAGCTTTCCGGTGCAACCCTGTCCATGCTTTCCCCCGTGGCCGGGCCGCCAGTGGGCCCCTTGCAGACATCCAAGGCGCAGGCCGGGCCTGGATTGGCTCACGCGGCCGGACGCCGGGGTCGGCCAATCGGCTAGAATCCCGCCGTTTGCCCGCCGCTGGAGATGAAAATGAGCACCGAGCCCCTGGTCTACCGCCGCATCCTGCTCAAGCTCTCCGGCGAGGCCCTGATGGGGTCCGAGGACTACGGCATCGACCCGGCCGTCATCCAGGCCCTGGCCCGGGAGATCGTCGAGGCCCAGCGCGCCGGCGCCGAGATCGGCCTGGTCATCGGCGGCGGCAACATCTTCCGCGGCGCCGGCCTGGCCGCCGCCGGCATGGACCGGGTGACCGGCGACCACATGGGCATGCTCGCCACCGTCATCAACGCCCTGGCGATGGCCGATGCGCTGGAGAAGGCCGGCGGCTTCGCGCGGGTGATGAGCGCGATCAAGATCAACGAGGTCTGCGAGGACTACATCCGCCGCCGCGCCATCCGGCACATGGAGAAGGGCCGCATCACCCTGTTCGCGGCCGGCACCGGCAATCCCTTCTTCACCACCGACTCGGCCGCCGCCCTGCGCGCCAGCGAGATCGGCGCCGACCTCCTGCTCAAGGCGACCAAGGTCGACGGCATCTACGACGCCGACCCGAAGAAGAACCCGGGCGCCAAGCGCTACGACCGCCTGGGCTACGACGAGGTGATCGCCCGCAACCTCCAGGTGATGGACACCGCCGCCTTCGCGCTGTGCCGCGAGAACAAGGTGCCCGTGCGCGTGTACGACATGATGCAGCCCGGCGCGCTGATGCGGATCCTGCGCGGCGAAGCCCTGGGCACGCTGGTGGCCGGCGCCTGAGCGGCGCCCCGCCCCGAGCGCCTATAATCCCGCCCCTGCCCGACCCCTGCCCCGGAACAACGCGGAGCCCGCGATGATCAACGACATCAAGAAAGACGCCCAGACCCGCATGGCCAAATCGGTCGAGGCCTTCCGCCACGAACTGACCAAGCTGCGCACCGGCCGCGCCACGACGGCCCTGGTGGACCACCTGAAGGTGAACTACTACGGCTCGGACATGCCACTCTCGCAGGTCGCCACGGTGGCCGTGGCCGACGCGCGCTCGCTGACCATCACGCCCTGGGAAAAGCAGATGGTGGCCGCGGTCGAGAAGGCGATCCTGGCCTCCGACCTGGGCCTGACCCCCAACACCGCCGGCCAGGTGATCCGCATCAACCTGCCCCCGCTCACCGAGGAGCGGCGCAAGGAGCTCACCAAGCACGTGCACCACGAAGGCGAGAACTCCAAGGTCGCCATCCGCAACGTGCGCCGCGACGCGATCCAGCACGTCAAGGAACTGCTGAAGGAAAAGCAGGCCACCGAAGACGACGCCCGCCGCGCCGAGGAAGAAATCCAGAAGCTCACCGACAAGCACGTCAAGGACATCGACGACGTGGTCAAGGCCAAGGAGCAGGAGTTGATGGCGGTTTGATCCCCGCCGTCGCGCCCATGCCGCCCGCCCCCGTCGCCGAACGCCGGCCGCGCCACCTGGCCGTCATCATGGACGGCAACGGGCGCTGGGCCGAACGCCGCAACCGCCCGCGCCCGCTGGGGCACCGCGCGGGTGCCAAGGCGGTGCAGGTCTGCATCGAGTTCTGCCTGGACAAGGGCATCGAGGCCCTGACCCTGTTCGCCTTCAGCACCGAGAACTGGAAGCGGCCGGCCGACGAGATCGGCACGCTGATGAAGCTGTTCTTGCGCGTGCTCGACACCGAGGTGGACGAACTGCACCGGCGCGGCGTGCGCCTCGCCTTCATCGGCGAACGCGCCGGCTTCCCCGAGGCCGTGCGCGAACGCATGGCCCAGGCCGAAGCCCGCACCGCCGGCAACACCACCCTGGTGCTGACCCTGGCCGCGGGCTACGGCGGGCGCTGGGACATCACCCAGGCCTGCCGGCAGCTGGCGGCCGAAGCCGCCGCCGGGCGGCTCGACCCGGCCGCGATCACCGAAGACCTGCTCGACGCGCGCCTGGGCCTGGCCGGCCTGCCGGCGCCGGACCTGTTCATCCGCACCGGCGGTGACCTGCGCATCAGCAATTTCCTGCTCTGGCAGCTGGCCTATACCGAGCTCTGGTTCACCGACGTGCTCTGGCCCGACCTCGACGCCGCCGAACTCAACCGTGCCCTGGCCGACTTCGCCGACCGCGAACGCCGCTTCGGCCTCACCAGCGCCCAGGTGGCGGGGAGCCCTGCATGAGCCGCCGCCAGCGCGTGACCACCGCCCTGCTGCTGGCGCCGCTGCCGATCCTGGCGCTGCTGTACCTGCCCACGCCCTGGCTGGCCGCGGCGGTGGCCGCGGTGATGCTCGCGGGCCTGTGGGAATGGACCGCCTTCGCCGGCCTGCAGGACACGCTGCCGCGGGTCGGCTTCCTCACCGCCAACGCCCTGATGCTGGCGGCCCTGGCCTGGGGTGGCGGGCCGAGCCTGTTCCCGCTCAAGCTCATCACCGTGGTGGGCGTGCTGGGCTGGGGCCTGGCCTTCGCCTGGCTGCTGCGCCCGGGCTTCGCCAGCGGCGAGGGCGACGGCGCCCGCGCGCTCAAGCTGCTGGCCGGCAGCCTGGCCGTGGTGCCGGCCTGGTGCGCCCTGGTCTGGCTGCACGCCGAGGCACCGCACGGTCCGCGCTGGACCCTGTTCGCGGTGGCCCTGGTCTGGGCCGCCGACAGCGGGGCCTACTTCGTGGGCTCGAAGTTCGGACGGCGCAAGCTGGCGCCGGCGATCAGCCCGGGCAAGAGCTGGGAAGGCGTCTGGGGTGGCCTGGCCACGACCGCGCTGCTGGCGGCCCTCGCCCTGCCCCTGCTGGGGCTGGGCTGGACCCAGCTGCCCGCGCTGGTGCTGCTCACCCTGGTGACGGCGGCGGTGTCGGTGATGGGCGATCTGTTCGAAAGCCTGATGAAGCGCCATTCGGGCGTGAAGGATTCCGGCGCCCTGTTCCCGGGCCATGGCGGGCTGATGGACCGGCTCGACAGCCTGCTGGCTGCCCTGCCGGTGTTCGTGGTGGGCAAGGCATGGCTGGGCCTCTGAAAACCATCGCGCTGCTGGGGGCGACGGGGTCGATCGGGGGATCCACCCTGGACGTCGTCGCCCGGCACCCGGACCGGTTCCGGATCGGCGCGCTCAGCGCCCACGCCCGCGTGGACGAGCTGCTGGCCCTGTGCGCGCGCTTCCGCCCCGCGGCCGCCGTGGTCGCCGACCCGGCCGGCCATGCCGCGCTGCGCGAGGGCCTGCGCGCGCTCGGCCTGCCCACGCGCGCCCTGGCCGGCCCGGCGGCCCTCGAAGAGGTGGCCGCCGACCCCGCCAACGACACCGTGGTCGCGGCCATCGTCGGCGCGGCCGGGGTGGCCTCCACCCTCGCCGCCGCCCGCGCCGGCAAGCGCCTCCTGCTGGCGAACAAGGAATCGGTGGTGCTGGCCGGCGACCTGCTGATGCAGGCCGCGCGCGCCGGCGGCGCCACCCTGCTCCCGGTGGACAGCGAGCACAATGCGATCTTCCAGTGCCTGCCGGCCGATGGCGGCCGCCAGGGCGTGCGCCGGCTGCTGCTGACCGCCTCGGGCGGGCCCTTCCGCGGCCGCGACCGCGCCTCCCTGGCGGCGGTGACGCCCGACCAGGCCTGCGCGCACCCGAACTGGTCCATGGGACGCAAGATCTCCGTGGATTCCGCCACCCTGATGAACAAGGGCCTGGAGGTGATCGAAGCCCGGCACCTGTTCGGCCTGGCGCCGGAGGCCATCGAGGTGGTGGTGCATCCGCAATCGGTGGTGCATTCCCTGGTGGACTACGTGGACGGTTCGGTGCTGGCCCAGCTGGGCAACCCGGACATGCGCACCGCGCTCGCCTACGGGCTGGCCTGGCCGGAACGCATCGAATCGGGGGTGGCGCCGCTGGACCTGGCCGCCCTGGCCCGCTTCGATTTCGAGCGGCCCGACGGTGCGGCCTTCCCCTGCCTGGGCCTGGCCTACGCCGCCCTGGCGGCCGGGGGCGGCGCCAGCGCCGTGCTCAATGCCGCCAATGAAGTGGCCGTTTCAGCCTTTCTTCAGGGCCGTCTGGGTTTCCTTGGCATCCCGGCCCTGATCCAGGCCAGCCTCGACGCCCTGCCCGGCGGTCCGGCGAGTTCGCTCGACGACCTGCTGGCCCTGGACGCCCGGGCGCGCAGCCTGGCGGCGTCCCTCGTTCCCACGGTGGCCCAGCGATGAGCGAGTTCTTCGGTTCGGTCTGGTGGCTGATCGTCAGCCTGGGCCTGCTGGTC
>JAYRTA010000072.1:3040-7544 GCA_041919875.1 Arenimonas sp. | reverse complement strand
GCCATCTTCGTGGCGCAGTTGCACCGCCCGGGCGTGGTCGTCTACCTGGTGCTGGAGAGCACGGCCGACTATTCGCGCACGATCCGCTTCGAGGCCGATGCCATGCATTCGCTGGGCGGCTTCGACGAGCGCGCCCTGCTGGGCAAGGTGGCGGCGGCGCTGGAGGCCTCGCGCGGGCTGGGCAAGGAGGAGTCGCGGCCGGTGGAGTCGGGTGTCACGGTGCGCACGGTCAGCTTCGAGCGGCTGGTGCAGGAACTCGCCGCCGACCACGCGCTGTACGTGATGGACCCCAAGGGCATGCCGATCGGCGAGGTCGCGTTCGGGGACCGCCCCTGTTTCCTGCTCACCGACCACATCCCGATGCCGAAGAAGACCTTCGGCAGCCTCGAGCGCCTGGGCGCGAAGAAGCTCACGCTGGGCCGCCGGATGCTGTTCGCCTCGCAGTGCGTGGTGCTGATCCACCACGCCCTGGACGAACGCTAGCGCGGGCTCGGCGTTTCACCCGCTCCACCCGCCGTTTGCGTGCGCGGCCATCCCGGTGGCGTGGTCGGCCACGCGCTGGGCCGGCCCCTGGCCTTGTGCCGCCGATGGCCGGCGGGCCGCGGCCCGTGCGTTTCGCGGTCTGATGGCCCGCGCCATGCCGGCCAGACCCGGACCTTCCTTCCGTCGTGGACCCACCCGTGATCACACCCGCCCTGATCCTGCCCCTGCTGCTGGCCTCGGCCGGCCCCGCCGCGCTGCCGGCCGCGCCCACCGAACCCTTTTCGGAAGTGCGCTATGGCCACCGCATCGACGATCCCTACCGATGGATGGAAGACCCCGCCAATGCCGAGCGCCTGCAGGCCTGGGTGACGCAGGCCGGCGAAGCCACGCAGGCCCGCCTGGCGGCCTTGCCCGAACGCGCGCGCTTCCTGGCCATGCTCGAGGAGGCCACCCGCGCCGGCACCAGCTACGGCCAGGTCCAGGCCGCCGGCGGCCGGCTGTTCTTCCTGCGCCGCGACCCGGGCGCGCCGGTGCCAAAGCTGGTGGTGCGCGAGGCCGACGGCCAGGACCGCGTGCTGCTCGACCCGGCGGGCGGCGAGGGCGCCACCCGCGCCATCGCCTCGTACGCGCCCTCGCCCGATGGCCGCACCGTGGCGGTGATGGTGGGCGAGGGCGGTGGCGAGATCGGGCGCTTCCGCCTGATCGACGCCGCCACCGGCGCCGAGCGACTGGTGCTGGCGGGCAGCACCTTCGGCGATTTCGAGCTGAACTGGCTGGCGCCCGACCTGGTCACCTACACCCGCATCACGGCCGCCGAGGGCGCGGACCCGCTGCTGGACATGCAGGCCACGCTGGTGACCCTGGGCGAGGCGGGCGCGCGCGAACAGGCCGTGCTGGGCTCGTCGCTGGCGGGCGGCCCGCCCTTCGCGCCGGAAGAATTTCCGATCGTGATGGGCGATGCCAGCGAGACCTGGGTACTGGGCCTGGGCGTGGGGGCGCGCGCCGACGGCCGCGTGATGGTGGCCCCGCTGGCGTCCCTGCGCGAAGGCAAGCCGGCCTGGCGCGAACTGGCGGGCTACGCCGACCAGGTGCTGGGCGGCGCCCTGCGGGGCGACGACTACTACTACCTGAGCACGCGCGAAGCGCCGAACGGCGCCCTGTACCGCCGCCGCCTCGGCCCGGAGGCGATCGGCGCGCCCGAGCTGGTGCTGCCGGCCGGCGAGCGGATCCTGGCGCGCCTGGTGGCGAGCCAGGACGGCCTGTACGTGGCCGCCACCCGCGACGGCGCGTCCGAGCTGCTGTTCCTGGGCGACGGCCAGGACACGCCCACCGAGGTGGCGCTGCCCTTCGAGAGCGACCTGATCGACCTGCGCCGCGCCGGCCGGGATGGCGCCGTGCTGATCGGCCTGCGCGGCTGGGCCGAGGCGCCGCGCTTCTACCGCGTCACCGCCGGCACGCTGGCACCGCTGGGCCTGGAATCGGCGAACTGGGCGCCGACCGCGGTTTTCACCACCCAGCGCGCCGAAGCCACCAGTGCCGACGGCACCCGCGTGCCGATGGTGGTGCTGCGCAAGCCGGGCGAGGCGGGCAGGCCGGTGCCCACCATCGTCGAAGGCTATGGCAGCTACGGCGTGCTGACGATCTCACCCTTCAGCTCGCCCTTCTTCGCGCCCTGGGTGGAGCGCGGCGGCGCCTTCGTGTTCTGCGGGACGCGCGGCGGCGGTGAACGGGGCCGCGCCTGGCACGAGGGCGGTCGCGCGGCCAACAAGCCTCGCGCCCAGGAGGACCTGGTGGCCTGCGCGCGCCAGGCCCAGGCGATGGGCGTGGCTTCGCCGGCGACCACCGTGGTCACCGGCACCAGCGCCGGCGGCCTGCTGGCGCCGGGGGCGGCGATGCGGGATGCGGCGCTGTTTACCGGCCTGATCCCGCGCGTGGCCGTGCTCAATGCCACGCGCCTGGAATTCGCCCCCAATGGGCCCAACCAGTTCGCCGAAATGGGCGATCCGCGCACGCAGGCCGGCTTCGAGGCGCTGCTGGCCCAGGACGCCTACCTGATGCTGGCCACCGCCGGTGACCTGCCCGATACGCTGGTGACGGTGGGCATGAACGACAGCCGGGTGGCGCCGTGGATGTCGGCCAAGTTCGCTGCGCGCGCCCTGGCACGGTTCGGCGAGCGCCGGGACGTGCTGCTGCGGGTGGATGCGGCGCAGGGCCACGGCATCGGGTCGTCGCGCGACAGCCAGGTGGCCGAGTTCGCCGACACCTTCGCCTGGGCCTGGGCGCAGGCCAGCGAGGCGCCGGCCGAGTGAGGCCGCGGCGGGCGCCGGTGGCCCGGTGCCCGCCCGCCGACCCGCCCGCACTTGCGGCCGGGTCCTGGCCGCGGCTGTAATCGCGCATGGCCCACGACATCCGCCGTTTGCAGCTGGAAGGCGATCAATCGCTGGCGCGCGCCGTCGACCAGGTCGAGGATTTCCTGCGCCAGGCCGCGGCGGACGGCATCAAGTGCGTGCTGGTGGACGTGAGCGGGCTCACCGGCTTCGCGCGGCCCGATGCCCTGGCGCATGTCGAGATGGTGCGCCGCTGGGCATCCGCCACCCGCGGCCGGGTCCGGATGGCGATGATCGCCCCGGAACGCCTGCGCGACCTCGACCGCATCGGCGTCGTCGTCGCCCAGGGCCTGGCCTTCGATGGCGACGTGTTCGACACCGAGGAAGACGCCCTGCAGTGGCTCGAGCAGAGCCCGGCGCTGTGGGCGGGGCCGATGCCGCCGATCTAGGCGCTGGCGCTCAGCGCAGGTCGATCAGGGCCTGGAAGCTGCCGAAGATCATGCGCGCGCCATCGAAGGGCATGGGGTGGGCCTGCGGGTCCATGCGCGGGTCTTCCATCATCCTGGCCATCGCGGCGTCGCGGGTGGCCTTGTCGGGCCATTCGACCCAGGAGAAGACGATGGTTTCGTCCTCCTTGGCGGCCACGGCGCCGTAGAAGTCGGTCACCTTGCCCTTGGGCACATCCTCGCCCCAGCATTCGGTGACGCGGGTGGCGCCGTATTCGAGGAAGATCGGGTCGAACTTGTTCGCGAAGTCGGTGAACACCTGCTTGTTCGCGGTCGGCACCGCGATGACGAAACCGTCGACGTAGGTCATGGCCCGTGCTCCCTTCGGTGAAGTGCGAAAGCAGGCTACGCCCGCGTGCCGGGGCAGGGAAGTGCCCGGGCAACCGGCCTATACTCGGCGCCTGCCCAGTGCGTCGGAGAACGCGTCATGAGCCAGCGCAAGGTTCCCGGCTTCGAGGAATTCGAGGGCGCCGCCGGTGGATGGGCCGCATTGGGCGCGGTGGCCAGGGTGCTGAAGGACCAGATGGCCGTGGGCCGCGAAGCCAGCGCGCTGCGCCGCGTGAACCAGCCGGCGGGCTTCGACTGCCCGGGCTGCGCCTGGCCCGATCCCAAGCACACCTCATCCTTCGAGTTCTGCGAGAACGGCGCCAAGGCCGTCGCCTGGGAGGCCACCGGCAAGCGCGCCACGCCGGCGCTGTTTGCCGGGAACACCGTGTCGGCGCTGTGGGACTGGACCGACCACGCGCTCGAGGACGCCGGCCGCCTCACCGAACCGATGGCCTACGACGCGGCCAGCGACCGCTACCGGCCGATCGGCTGGGATGAGGCCTTCGCCCGCATCGGCGCCGCGCTGCGGGCGCTGCCTTCGCCAGAGATGGCCGAGTTCTACACCTCGGGCCGCACCTCGAACGAGGCCGCGTTCCTGTACCAGCTGATGGTGCGCGAGTTCGGCTGCAACAACTTCCCCGACTGCTCCAACCTCTGCCACGAAGCCACGTCGGTGGCACTGCCCGACAGCATCGGCGTCGGCAAGGGCACGGTGACGCTGGACGATTTCGCCCGGTGCGACGCGCTCTTCAGCTTCGGCCACAACCCCGGCACCAACCACCCGCGCATGCTCTCGACCCTGCGCGAGCTGGCCCGCCGCGGCGTGCCCATCGTCGCCGTGAACCCGCTGCGCGAGCGCGG
>JAYRTA010000072.1:0-3030 GCA_041919875.1 Arenimonas sp. | reverse complement strand
GCCTGCAGCGCTTCATCTCGCCCCAGCACCCGGGCGAGATGCTGGCCAACCAGGCCACCCCGCTGGCCGAGCGCTACTACCCCGTGCGCATCGGCGGCGACCTGGCCTTCCTCAAGGGCATGATGAAGTGGCTGCTGGCCGAGGACGCGCTCGACCACGCCTTCATCGCCGAACACACCACCGGGTTCGAAGCCTTGCGCGCCGACCTCGAGGCCACGGACTGGGCCGGCATCGAAGCCGAAAGCGGCCTGCCGCGCGCGCAGATCGAAGAAGCCGCGGCGATCTACGCCGGCGCCGAACGCGTGATCTTCGCCTATGGCATGGGCATGACCCAGCACCGCTTCGGCACCCGCAACGTGCACCAGATGGCCAACCTGCTGCTGATGCGCGGCAACATCGGCAAGCCCGGCGCCGGCATCGCGCCCATCCGCGGCCATTCCAACGTGCAGGGCGACCGAACGGTGGGCATCACCGAGAAACCCACGCCGGCGCTGGCCGACGCCATCGAACGCGCCTTCGGCTTCCGCTTCCCGGTCACCCACGGGCACGACGCGGTGGCGGCGCTTCAGGCCATCGGCGAGGGCCGCTCGAAGGCCCTGGTCTGCCTGGGCGGCAACCTCGCGGTGGCGCTGTCGGACCCGCAGGCCACCTTCGCGGCGCTGCGCAAGCTCGACCTGGCGGTGCACGTGGCGACCAAGCTCAACCGCTCGCACCTGATCCCGGCGCGCGAGACGATCCTGCTGCCCTGCCTGGGCCGCACCGAACGCGACGAGCAGGCGGGTGGCCTGCAGTTCGTCACCGTGGAGGACTCGATGTCCATGGTGCATGCCTCGCAGGGCGGGCTGACGCCGGCCTCGCCGCAGCTGCGCTCGGAGCCGGCCATCGTGGCCGGCATCGCCCGGGCGCTGCTGCCGGCGTCGAAGGTGGACTGGGAGGGGATGGTGGCCGACTACGACCGCATCCGCGATGGCATCGAAGCCGTCTTCCCGCCGTTCCACGACTTCAACCGGCGCGTGCGCGAGCCCGGCGGCTTCCGGCTTTACAACGGTGCCTCGGTACGCGACTGGGGCGGGCCGGGTGCGAAGGCGAACTTCATGGTCTCGCCCGGGCTCAATGGCGTGAATGCCGGCCAGGCGCCCGACGTGCTGACGCTCACCACGATCCGCTCGCACGACCAGTACAACACCACCATCTACGGCTATTCCGACCGCTACCGTGGTGTCGAGGGCCGGCGCGACATCGTCTTCATGAACGCCGACGACCTGCAGGCGCGCGGGCTGGCCCACGGCGACCGGATCGACATCGAGTCCTGCCTGGGCCCCGCGCCCGACGGCGGCCCGCGCCGGGTGCGTGGTTTCACCGCCATCGCCTACGACCTGCCGCGCGGCTCGGCGGCGATGTATTTTCCGGAAGGCAATGGCCTGGTGCCGCTCGACAGCCACGATGCGCGCTCGGGCACGCCGGGCTACAAATCCATCCCGGTGCGCGTGCGCGCCGCGGCGGGCGAGGGCGCATGACGCGCCCGCGGGGCCTGGCGGCTCGCGAGGTGCAGGAGCGGCAGGCCGGCCAGTCGCGGCCGCGCCACGACCAGTTGGCCGAGGAAGTGCCGGTCGCCATCGAATACGACGGCGAGGCCTTCGCGGTAATGATGCTCACGCCGCGCGAGCTGGAGGATTTCGCCCGCGGTTTTTCCCTCACCGAACGCGGCCTGGCGCCGGCGGCGCTGGTGGGCCTGGAGATTCACGAGGAACTCGAAGGCTGGCGCATCGCCTTGCGCACGCAGACGCCCCTGGCCTCACCGGCGCCCGCCCGCGCCTTGCCAGGGCGCAGCGGGTGCGGCGTGTGCGGGCAGCGCAGCCTGGAGGACCTGCTGCGGCAGCCGCCCACGCTGCCCGCCGGGCCGGTGATTCCGGCGGCGGCCCTGGAAACCGCGCTGGCGGCGCTGCAGACGGCGCAGCCGCTCAATGCCGCCAGCGGCGCGCTGCATGCCGCGGCCTGGTGCGGCCCCGACGGGCAGCCGAGGGCGGTGCGCGAGGACGTGGGCCGGCACAACGCGCTCGACAAGCTCATCGGTGCGCGCCTGGGGCAGGGCCAGGGCTTCGATGAAGGCTTCGCCCTGGTCACCAGCCGCGCCAGCTACGAGATGGTGCTCAAGGCCGCGCGCGCCGGCATCCGCATGCTGGTCGCCGTGTCCGCGCCCACCGCCCTGGCCGTGGACCTGGCCCGCGCCTGCGGCCTGACCCTGGTCGGCTTCGCCCGCCCGGGGCGGCAGGTGGTCTACAGCTGTCCGGATCGCTTGGGGTCCGACGTCACGGCCTCCTTTTCGACGGAGACGCGGTAGAAATCGCTCCGGCCACGGGACGGAGGGAGAATCCGCCCATCGTCGGGCCAGGGTGACGGCCGAGCGGAAAGGGGGGTCCCGGGCCGGTGGCGGCCGCCTATACTGCCCCGGCATCCCTGCCCACGGACCCCGCCATGTTCGGACTCTCGATCGTCCTGCTTGCCTTCCTGGCCCTCGCCGGCCTGCTTGCCGTCGTCCTCGTCATCTGGGTGCTCGGCCTGCGCCGGGTGGTGCCGGTGAACGAGGTGCACATCGTGCAGACCCGCAAGAACACGGTCTCGTACGGCAAGGGCTTCGAAAGCAATACCTACTACGAATGGCCCTCGCGCATCCCGCTGATTGGCCTCACGCGCGTCACGCTGCCGGTGTCGAACTTCGCGATCGATCTTCCGGAGTACGCGGCCTACGACAAGGAACGCGTGCCCTTCCTGGTGCACGTGATGGCCTTCTTCCGCATCGACGACTCCAACACCGCGGCCCAGCGCGTGGCCTCGTTCGAGGAGCTCAAGCAGCAGCTCACCGCCATCGTCCAGGGTGCGGTGCGCACGGTGCTGGCCGGGCACGAGATCGACCAGATCATGCTCGACCGCAGCCGCTTCGGCGAAGCCTTCACCAAGGAAGTGCAGCCGCAGCTGGGCGGCTGGGGCGTGGAGGCGATCAAGAACATCGAGCTGATGGACATCCGCGAC
>JAYRTA010000071.1:0-7566 GCA_041919875.1 Arenimonas sp. | reverse complement strand
CGAGCGGGCGCGCCACCAGGCTGGCGCGGAAATCCTCGGCGGCGCGCAGGGCTTCATCCGGCGCGACGTCCTCCAGCAGCACGCCGAACTCCTCGCCGCCCAGGCGCGCCAGCCGCACCGAACCGGCCCCGAAAGCCTGCTGCAGCCGTGCCGCCAGCGCCCGCAGGCAGGCATCCCCGGCGGTGTGGCCGTAGCGGTCGTTCACGCCCTTGAAGTGGTCCAGGTCGAGGATCAGCAGGGCGAAACCGGCGGCGCCCCCGCGCGCGCCCTGGGCCAGGGAGTCCAGGCGCGTGGAGAAATGCCGGCGGTTGTGCAGGCCGGTCAACGGGTCGGTGATGCTGAGGCGTTCGTAGAGGTCGCGCTGTTCGCGCAGGGCCAGGTCCAGGCGCAGGCGGCGGTTGTACTCGGCGTGGCTGCGCACCAGGGCCGCCACCAGGTAGAGCGCGTAGAAGCCCATCGCCACCGCCAGCGCGCGCTGGGTCGGGTCGGCCCACAGCAGCACCAGCACCGGCAGGAACAGCACCACCACGCCCGCCGCGGCCGCACGCCGCACGGTGGAATAGACGTTGGCGAACACGGTGGCGTAGCCGATCGTGGCCACCAGCGACACCATGCGCACGTCGTGGGCGAAGCGCGGGTCGACCAGGATCCAGGACTGCACCGCGGCCCAGGCCAGCGACGAAGTCGGCATCAGCAGCGAGTAGCGCCGCAGCCAGCGGCGCAGGGCCTCGTCGCCGGCCAGTTTCGGCGGCCGGGCCGCCCAGCGCAGGTAGCCCAGCACCAGGAAACCGACGCCGGTGGCGAACGTGGCCAGGGGCGCGAAGCGCCAGGCGCCGCCCAGCCAGGCCACCACGGCCCAGCCGAACAGGTAGAGGTAGCCGCCGACCCGCGACAGGTCATAGGTATCGGCCACCCGTTGCCGCAGCTGCCAGTCGGCGCCGCCCAGGTCCATCGTCCCGCCAGACACTCCCGCCTGCCCCCTGTGCAACCGGACTAACGGCGTCACCCTCGTTCAGCCCGGGGGTGGCGTCAAGTCCTGCCCGGCCGGGCCCGGATCCGGGGTCGGGGCCGGATCGGGGGCCGGCTCGCGCCATTCCATCTGACGATGGTCGAAACCCTGCTCCAGGCGCGGCTTGATGATCTGGAAGAAGGGCGAGACGTCGAAATCGCGGGGGGCGTATAGGCTGTGGTGGCGGATGTGCAGGATCTCGCGCCGGGCCCGCTGGCCGCCGGGCGTATCGGCGTCCACCAGTTCCACCTCGGGCAGGATCGGGTAGCGCACCGAGGCGAAGGCCTGGGCCAGCAGGGTCGAACAGATCGCCTTGGTCGGCTCGCCGCTGCCCAGGGCGAGGGCGCGCCGGCGCAAGGCGCCCGGCAGCGGCGGCGTGCGGATGAAGTAGCGCGCCAGGTCGAGGATGTTCTTGAGGTCGTAGGTGGTGCCGCGGCGGTCGAGCATGAACCCGACCAGGGCGTCGATCTCCCCCGGCGCCAGGCCGACCGGGCGGCAGATGCGGGTGTGCATGCCGGCGAAGGTGGACAGCGGGATGGTACGCACGCCCTCCACCACGTCCACGTCCACCAGCCGCCGCGGCTCCTCCCCCGGCGCCGCCGGCCCGCCGGGGTCGGCGATGCACAGCGCGGCGTGCGACCAGGTGCTCTGGGTCAGGTACTTGATCGCGGTGGAAAAGCGGCTGCTGCCCTCGACCAGCAGCACGTCGCCCTTGCGCAGGGTGGCGGCCAGCAGGTTCCAGGGGCTGGTCGGGATGTGGCTGTTGCGCTCGCGCGGCTTGGCGAGGAAGGCCGCGATCCGGCGGCCCAGGGCATGCAGCGGCGACACGGCGTGTCCCCCGAGGCGGTGTCGGGGCACAGCCTACCCGACTCGCGCCCCCGGCTCAGCCCGCCGGGCGCTGGGCGGCCAGCAGGGCGCGCAGTTCCCGCAGGCGCGCCTTGACCCGCACGGCGTGGTCGGGCCCCAGGCGCCAGAGCGCCTTGTGGCCGATCGAGGCGCGCTCCAGGCGCGGGTCGGCGAAGGCCCAGCGCGGCCGGCCTTCGACGGCGCGCACTTCGATCGGACCCGCGAGCTCGGGCGCGGCGAGCAGGTGGTCGATCACCTCGAGCAGGCGGTCGTGGAAGCGGCGGTCGAGCACGCCCAGGTCGCGGTAGGCCTGGTCGAACAGCGGGTAGTGGCGCACGTAGGCCTCGACCAGGGCGCGCGGGGCCGTGGCTTCGAACACCTGGACCTGGGCGTCGTAGCGGGCGCTGTTGGCCGGGTCGATCCACTGCCGGCCGTCGGCCGTGGCCACCTGCAGGCGGCCGGTGGCCTCGCGCCCGGCATAGACCTGGCGCGTGGTCTCGGCGCGCGGCAGGGCGTCGATCGTCGCCACCAGGCGCGGCACCACGAACTCGCCGACCACGAAGGCGCCGGCATCCGTGCCCATCAGTTCGGTGAGCAGGGCCAGGGCCAGGGCGTCGCTGTCCGCGAGCGGCGGCAAGTCCGGCGCGGGCTCAAGGGGCGGCAGCGGCCCGGGGACGGGCGCCGGCTCGGCCGGGGCGGCCGGTGCCGGGGAGGCCGCGGGCGCCGTGGCCCCGGGCGCGACGGGCGCCGGGGTCGACGGCGCGGCGGGCCAGTAATGCCACACCGCGGCGCCACTGGCGGCCAGCACCAGCACGGCCAACCAGGGGCCCGGGCGGAAACGTCGGCTCATCGTGCTCACTCCGCAAACCTCGTTCGACTTTCCGCAGCCTGGACCCCGGCGCCTGAAGTCAGGCCGAACACCGCGGCGTATGCTGGCGCCGCCCCCCGGACGGAGCACCGCCTTGCCCCGACTCGCCCCCTTCGCCGGCCTGCTGGCCGTGCTGTGCACCCTGCCCGCGGCCGCGGAGCCACCGCCGCGCTTCCCGGCCGGCGCCGTCTGGCACCAGGACATCCGCGCGGCCCCGAAACACCCGCAGTCCGACGCCATGATCGCCAGCTGGTCCGGCCTGGGCGGCTTCGGCTTCGGCCGCATGCAGATCGACTTCAGCTTCCACGTGGTGCGCGCGCCGGCCGGCGCCCCGACCCGCGCGATCATCGGCTACCCCAGCGCCGGCGAGTACTACGCACCCGACTGCGAACCGATCGGCACGCGCATGCCGGTGCCGGCCCATGCCGCCATCGAGGGCCAGACCGGGCTCGCCTGCGACAACGCCAACGGGGATTGCCACCTGCTGGTGGTGCAGGGCGATCGCCTCTACGAGGCCTACCGCGCCAACGCCAGCGGCAGCGACGGGCTGCAGGCGCAGTGCCTGGCCGTGTGGCAGCTCGAGCGCGTCTACCCGGCCGACAACCGCGGCGACCACTGCACCAGCGCCGACGCCGCCGGCTTCCCGATCGCGCCGCTGCTGTTCAATGCCGACGAGGTGCACGCGGCGATGCAGGTCGCCGACGGCGACCTGGGCCACGCCATCCGCTTCATCCTGCCCAATGCGCGCATGGCCACCACCCTGGTCAACGGCGTGCGCCGGCCGGTGTACGTGCGGCCGGGCAGCCACGCCGGCGGTCCGACCGGCCCCGAAGGCACCATCCCCTACGGCGCGCGCCTGCGCCTGCGCGCCGATTTCCCGGTGTCGCTGTACCCGCCGGCGGCCCAGGTCGTGCTGCGCACGATGCAGCGCTACGGCATCGTGCTCTCCGACGGCGGCAACGTCGCCCTCACCGCCGAGAGCGACCGCTACACCACCCGCACCTGGGCCTCGCTGGGCATCACCTCGCGCACCTTCGACCAGGCGGTGCCGGCGCAGCCGGTGCGCGCGCAGGACTTCGAGGTGCTCGACACCGGCCCGCGCATCGTCGAGACCTACGAGTGCGTGCGCAACGCCGACCCGCCCGACCCCTCCGGCCTACGCGCCGACCTGCTGCGCCACGATCCCAGCGGCGCCGCCATCGTCCGCCTGGCCTGGACCGGTGGCCAGGCGCGCATGGACGTGTATGGCGACGGCCAGCACCTGGCCACCGTGGACAACAGCGGCCAATGGAGCGGCAAGGTCGCCGGCACCGGCATCACCTACCGCGTCTGCAACGCCGATTCGGTGACCTGCACCGCCGCCGTGGTCGCGCATCCCGAGCGCCGACTCCAGGGGCGGCCCGACGCCGGCAAGCCCCGGCCCGAACCGTCCCCGGCGGCGCCGCGCCCGCCCGCGAAACGCGGCGACGAGGCGCGCTAGGCCTTTCGTCACTTGACCCCCGGCCGGCCCGGCTCCCAGAGTCGGCCGGCCCCCTGCACGCGATGCCTGCCGCCCGGCCGGCCCCTTCCCGATGGAGTGAGACGATGCAAAGACGAGACTTCCTGATCCTCTCGGGCCTGGGCCTGTACGGCCTGGCGATGCCCTTCCAGCGCGCCATCGCCGCCGAGGAACTGGTCGGCGGCCTGGACCTGGCCATCAAGAAGGCCATCGCCGACGCCGCCCTGCAGGCCGCCCGCGACGCCGGCGCCAGCTACTGCGACGTGCGCGTGGGCCGCTACCTGCAGCAGTTCGTGGTGACCCGCGAAGACAAGGTGCAGAACGTGGTGAACACCGAATCCACCGGCACCGGCGTGCGCGTGATCGCCAACGGCGCCTGGGGCTTCGCCGCCACCAACGACATGAGCCCGGAAAGCGTGGCCCGCGCCGCCCGCCAGGCCGTCGCCATCGCCAAGGCCAACAGCCGCCTGCAGGACAAGCCGGTGCAGCTGGCGCCGGTGAAGGGCGTCGGCGAGGTCAGCTGGAAGACGCCGATCCGCAAGAACGCGATGGAAGTGCCGATCAAGGAGAAGGTGGACCTGTTGCTGGGCGTGAATGCCGCGGCGATCAAGGCCGGCGCCGACTTCGTCAACTCCACCCTGTTCCTGGTCAACGAGCAGAAGTACTTCGCCAGCACCGACGGCAGCTACATCGACCAGGACGTGCACCGCATCTGGGCGCCGTTCACGGCCACCGCCATCGACAAGGCCACCGGCAAGTTCCGCACCCGCGACGGCCTGTCGGCGCCGATGGGCATGGGCTGGGAATACCTCGACGGCGACCCGTCGCAGAAGTTCGTCTCGCCCAACGGCGTCATCAACTACGGCCGCAGCTACGACATGGTCGAGGACGCCCGCCTGGCCGCCGAGCAGGCGCGCCAGAAGCTGTCGGCGCCCTCGGTCAAGCCGGGCAAGTACGACCTGGTGCTCGACCCCTCGCACCTGTGGCTGACCATCCACGAAAACGTCGGCCACCCGCTCGAGCTCGACCGCGTGCTGGGCTACGAGGCCAACTACGCCGGCACCAGCTTCGCCACGCTCGACAAGCGCGAGCAGAAGTTCCGCTACGGCAACGAACGCGTGAACCTGTTCGCCGACAAGGTGCAGGAAGGCAGCCTGGGCGCGGTCGGCTACGACGACGAAGGCGTGAAGTGCAAGCAGTGGGACCTGGTCAAGGACGGCGTGCTGGTGAACTACCAGGCCATCCGCGACCAGGTGCACATCCTGGGCGAGGACGCCTCGCACGGCTGCTGCTACGCCGATTCCTGGGCCAGCGTGCAGTTCCAGCGCATGGCCAACGTCTCGCTGGCGCCGGGCAAGGACAAGCTCAGCGTCGCCGACATGATCAAGGACGTCGAGAACGGCATCTACATCGTCGGCGACGGCTCCTTCTCCATCGACCAGCAGCGCTACAACGCCCAGTTCGGCGGCCAGCTGTTCTACGAGATCAAGAAGGGCGAGATCACCGGGATGATCGAGGACGTGGCCTACCAGATCCGCACGCCGGAGTTCTGGGCCGCCTGCTCGGCCATCTGCGACGAATCGGACTACCGCCTCGGCGGCAGCTTCTTCGACGGCAAGGGCCAGCCGGGCCAGGTCTCGGCCGTGTCGCACGGCTCGAGCACCGCCCGTTTCGACGGCATGAACGTCATCAACACCGCCCGCAACCTCGGCTGACCGGCGCAGGAGCCTAGACACCATGAGCATTCTCACCGAAGAACAGGCCAAGGCCATCCTGGACAAGGTCCTCGCGCTCTCGCAGGCCGACGAGTGCACGGCCACCCTGGGCGGCAGCGTGGACGGCAACATCCGTTTCGCGCTCAACCAGGTCTCCACCAGCGGCATCGTCTCCAACCTGCAGCTGGTGGTGCAGTCGGCCTTCGGCAAGCGGGTCGGCATCACCACCATCAACAGCGTCGACGACGCCTCGCTCGAGCGCGTCGTGCGCCGGGCCGAGGAGCTGGCGCGGCTGGCGCCGGAGAACCCGGAGTTCATGCCGGCGATCGAGAAGCAGACCTTCAAGCCCAGCCCGACCTTCTCCCAGGCCACCGCCGACGTCACCCCGGAGCAGCGCGCCCAGGTGGCCGCGGCCTCGATCGGCCCCTGCAAGGACGCCAACCTGATCGCCGCCGGCTTCCTGCAGGACGGCCAGGGCTTCGCCGCCTTCGCCAATTCCAAGGGCAATTTCGGCTACCAGCGCACCACCAACGTGGACTACACCTGCACGGTGCGCACCGAGGACGGCCGCGGCTCGGGCTGGGTCTCGCGCAACACCGGCGACTTCAGCCGCTTCAAGGCCGAGGACGACATCCAGGTCGCGATCCAGAAGGCGCGCGATTCGGCCGAGGCCAAGGCGCTCGAGCCGGGCAAGTACACCGTGATTCTGGAGCCGGCCGCGGCCGCGGGCCTGGTCAGCTTCATGATGTTCTTCTTCGACGCCCGCCAGGCCGACGAGGGTCGCAGCTTCCTGAGCAAGAAGGGCGGCGGCACCAAGCTGGGCGAGCAGGTCTACGACCCGCGCGTGAACATCGTCGCCGATCCCTGGCACCCCGAGGCGGCCGTGCTGCCCTGGGACGGCGAGGGCCTGGCGCGCGAGGCGCACCCGGTGATCAAGGACGGCAAGGTCGAGTACCTGGGCTACTCGCGCTATTGGGCCAAGGAAAAGGGCAAGCGCGCGATCGGCCAGCCCGGCAACCTGATCATGAGCGGCGGCGACAAGTCGACCGCCGAGCTGGTCAAGTCCACCCAGAAGGGCATCCTGGTCACGCGCACCTGGTACATCCGCCTGGTGGACCCGCAGACCGTGCTGCTGACCGGCCTCACCCGCGACGGCACCTTCTACATCGAGAACGGCGAGATCAAGCACCCGGTGAAGAACTTCCGCTTCAACGAATCGCCGGTGATCATGCTCAACAACATCGAGGAACTGGGCAAGCCGGTGCGCATCAGCGGCGACGAGTCGCCGTTCGTGATGATGATCCCGCCGATGAAGCTGCGCGACTTCACCTTCACCTCGCTGTCCGACGCGGTGTGACCGCGGCACCTGCCCTCTCCCCGACCCCTCTCCCGCACGGGGAGAGGGGCATCCGGGCTCCCCTCTCCCCGTGCGGGAGAGGGGCCGGGGGAGAGGGGCTCCGCACGCCCGGGACCTGAGCCATGCACCGCCGCCGTTTTCTCGCCGCCCTCGCCGCCGCCACCGCCCTGCCCCTGCTCCCGCGCCCCGCGCGCGCCGCGGCCGACTACGACTTCTGGTTCACCCGGCTGATGTACGACTCGGGTGACTGGGACGTGGACCAGCGCATGCCCG